>NZ_JACJRC010000008.1 GCF_014697025.1 Alkalinema sp. FACHB-956
GAGACTGGCGTTGCTTGGGTTTAATATCTCCGGTTTCGGCTTTGCGGTGGAGCCACAGGTTAATCGTATTGCGACTGATGTGAAACAGTTCACTGGCTTCTTGTTTTTTCAGTCCGTCCAATTCGATCGCTTCGATGACTCTGCGTCGAAAATCTTCACTGTAGGGGCGGGCCATGGTCAGCAGGGGGAATTACTCACTTCCCTTCTAGTCTACGTCCTAAGGTCGCTGGCTTTAGCTATATTTGGATTTTGATTGTTCTGGCGAGGGGCGCATGGTCAATGGTGTTGATGAGGGTAGCCAGTAGTCAACACTGGCGGATGGGTCAAACCTGTCTACTCTTGAACTTCCCTCCTCTTTTGGGATTCGTCCAATCGCAGGCATAGCCTTTAGTTTCTGCAATGGCTTGACTCCAAGGCTCCGGCGCGATCGGCCCTGAAGATCCGTAGACGATGTTAAACAATCCATCCGATCGGGCTTGGCCAATGTAGCAAGGTTTAGAAAGGTGGTGATTGCGATTGAGCGTGACGCGCCCCATGGGAGACACAAAGGTTTGGCCAATGGCTGCCCGTCGCACTGCCTCTAGATCCTGGACTGTACCCGCTTTTTCGACCGCCTGCTTCCAGAGATAAACGGCAGTGTAGGCCGATGCCATGGGATCATTCAGACGGCGCTGGACTCCGTATTTGGCCCGAAAGGCTTGGATAAATGTTTGGTTCGCCCCATGCTTCAAGGTTTGGAAATAGTTCCAAACAGCATAGTGTCCACGCAGATATTCTGCACCGATCGCTAACGTTTCATCCTCGGTAATGGTGAACGACAGGACTGGATAGTGTTGTGGCGTCATGCCTTGCTGGTGGAGGGCTTTAAAAAATGCAACATTAGAATCGCCATTGAGGGAATTCAAAATGACGCCCCCCTTGGGCATCGCCTGACGAATTTTCTGGATGATCCGATCTACATCGGTGACACCGAGCGGTAAATAGTCTTCTCCGAGATAGCTGCCTTTTTTTGCCAAAATCAGAGTCTTGAGCACCGTATTGACCACCCGAGGATAGACATAGTCCGACCCCAAGAGAAACTTGGCTTTTCCGGGAAAATTTTTGAATACCCAATCCAAGCTGGGTTCCACCTGCTGGTTAGGAACGGCTCCCGTGTAGAAGATATTCTTAGAACATTCTTGTCCTTCGTAAGAGACGGGATACCAGAGCATAGAAGCTTCCGCTTCAAATACTGGCAATACTGATCTACGACTAGCGGAAGTCCAACAACCGAAAATAGTCAGCACGCGGTCTTGGCGAATGAGTTTTTTGGCTTTTTCTGCAAACTGAACCCAATCTGAAGCCCCATCTTCAATCACTGGTTCAATTTCTCGGCCTAAAATGCCGCCTGTTTTATTAATTTCTTCAATGGCTAACATTTCTGCATCTAAGCAACCCATTTCACTGATCGCCATCGTGCCACTCAGAGAATGGAGCAGGCCGATCGCCAGGTGCTTGCTCGATTTTGGGGCCGATCGCGCGGGTTGGGGACTCGGTAATGGATTGGGTTTCACCGATCGCGGTGGGGAAGCGGGCCGGGGTGGCAAGCCAAAGGCCGTTAACCCCGCCCCCGCGATCGTCCAGCCTGCCAGTTGCAGAAATCGCCGTCGCCGAAATCGTTGTTCCATAGGACATGCTCCCGAACGATCGCAAAGAATCCTGCGTTTCACTCTACGATTGGGGACTGGCTGCGGTCTGGTTTATTACAGTGCTGTCAAGCTATTTAACGTTCAGTCACGTTGGAGCGCTTGAATTTACACCACTCCGGCGGCGGCAAGCACGGTCGAACCCCCTCCCCCGATCGCCTGTTCCCGATCCAAATGGATACAGGTTTGCACCAAACCATCGGCTCCATCAACAATCCAAACCCGAGTTTGTAATTGCTCAGCCACCTGCTCCACCGTCATATCATCGAGGAAAAGAGTGGAATGCAACTTCAGCATTAGAGAGGGTAAAAGAATGCCATCTCCCAAGTCCTGTCCCCGTAACCGTTCCACAATATCCAGCCCCGTCAACAAACCCGTGACCGTAATACTCTGGCCCCAGTAAGTGCTATTGAGTGCGGCCATGGTCACTTCTAGATTCTCCACTTGATTCAACCGTTGCAAAATCGGCTGAAATGCAAGTTCCACGGCATTGCCCACAATCCAGGTTAAGCGCTGAAGTCGATCGATCTGGGCTGGCAGTTTGCGAGCCTGCTTGTCAAATTCCTTGAGAAACAGCCGAATTGATCCAACCCCATTGCCAATCTGGGGATAGTCTTCATAATGCTGCTCCGAGGGAATCTCCATACCTGCAATTAGAAACCACTCGTCAGCCAACCACGCAAAAGTTGAGCCGAGTTCCTGCTGGAACTGTTGCTGTAAGGCTTGCACCTGGTGGATCACTTCTTGCGCCTTGGCGGGCGAAACGGGAATCAGCTCATCCTGATCGGGCCGAAAGCGCGTCAAACCGACGGGCACAACGGCAGCTGAGAGCACTGCGGGAAAGTCGCCCCGGTGGAAGTTGGCTAAATCCGTGAGGGTGCGCGTTAAATGTTCGCCGTCATTAATGCCGGGGCACAGTACCACCTGCGCATGGATTTGTAACTCGTTCTGCTCAAACCAAGCTAACTGCTCCAACAGCAGCCCCGCCCGTGGATTTTTCAGCAGCCGCGATCGCACATCAGGTTCGGTCGCATGCACGGAGACGTACAGGGGCGACAACCGCATCGCTGCAATACGATCCCACTCCCGCTGAGGCAAATTCGTCAGCGTCAGGTAACTGCCATAGAGAAAACTTAAACGGTAGTCGTCATCCTTGTGATACAGCGTTTCCCGTTTCCCTGGAGGCTGCTGATCGATAAAGCAAAAGGGACAGCGATTGGTGCATTGGATCAGTGCATCAAATAAGGCTGTTTCAAATTCCAACCCTAGGTCTTCGTCGTAATCCTTCTCAATTTCGATCGTGTGGGAGCGACCCTTGCGATCGAGCACTTCCAATTCGAGAGACTCATCAGCACAGAAAAATTGATAGTCAATTAAATCCCGGGGCTTCTGGCCGTTAATCGCCACGATCGCGTCTCCCGCCTCAAAGCCAATTTCCTCCGCGATCGAAGCGGGCAAGACCTGACTAATCACTGCCGGACGGATCGTAGACTCACTCATAAATAACAGCTGCTGAACCAAAACTGAAGGGCTGCGTTCTTCAGTCTACCGTGTCTTTTCAAGGCTGATCGACGGCAACGACGAAACATTACTTGGATACTTGTCGATGAACGCCATGCAGCTTGGTTTTCTAGACCTTTAACAGCTTAGTTTTCTAGCCCTTCAATAAGCCCAAGCCCAGGGCTGTAAATAGAAAAGCTGCAAAAACCAGACGATACCAGACAAAGACCCAAGTACTTTGTTTTTGCAAAAATTTCAGCAACCACGCGATCGACAGATAGGAAAAGATAAAGGTTGAAACAATGCCCACCAATAAGGGGACTGCCATTGCCGCTTCGTTCACCACTTCTTTTGCTTGCACTAAGGTAGCGATCGCGAGGGTTGGAAAGCCCAACAGAAAGGAAAAGCGAGCTGCTGTTTGTCGTTCCAACCCCAGAAACAGCGCAGTGGTTAGTGTAGACCCCGATCGGGAGGCCCCCGGCAAGAGTGCAATCATCTGCCCCAGCCCCACAAGAATCCCATCCTGGGTTTTCAACTGGCTAAAGCGCCGTTTACGACTGCCAATTTTTTCCGCCAGTCCCAGCAATAACGACATGACGATCGACATAACGGCAATCATGACCGGACTTTCCAGTTCCACCTTCAGCATTTTGAAGACCAGTCCTCCCAGTAATGCAGGAAAGGTGCCAATCACAATGCCAATTAGGATCCGCCACTCTTCCCGTCGCCAATCCTTTTGCTGAAAGGCTTGCCAAGCGCCTCGCAGGAGGAAGTCAAAGTCCTTCCAGAAATACATTAAAACCGCAACCACACTGCCGAACTGGATGGCATCGATCGCTTCCTTACTCCAGCCCGATCGCGGCACACAGTCCGGCGGAACGCTGGCCAAGGCATCTGCGCAACTCACGGCTTCCCACCCCAATAGATCCCGAAAAATAATCAGATGGGCAGTGCTGCTAATTGGCAAAAATTCTGTAATCCCTTGCACAATTCCCAAGACAATGCCCTGAAAGGCTTGAAATAATGGCGTGACTCCCGTCTCTGCCAGCAGCATTGGCTCAACTCCTGTGAAGGGCATTCCACTCATAACCGTCGTTGTTTACTAGGCTGTTGTATTTTGACAAAATTTGTGTGACTCAAGGATGTCGTAGAGATGACGATTTAGTCAGGGCTCAGCATGAAACCAGTCACTTTACGTAACGTTTCTCCCCCTCCATACACCCAGGAAACACGACAATCAGCAACAAACCATGAAGGCTGATTAAGAATTTGTAAGGTCTTTCGGGGCAACCCCTAGTGAAGTCCTATCTTCGTCAACTACGGGTGATTGCGAAGAGTGTGGTACTGTTAAGGAAGGTAAACTAAATTAATCAGCTTTTCAGAATTCCGTTGATTACTTACCCTCGCGATCCCCAAACCCTTGCCCGAGCAACTGAATCTCCTGTCAGTGCTCCTTTCTTTCAGTTCTCATTATCCCAGCGTTGGAGGGTGATTGCAGGTTCTGTTTTTTTAATTTCAGTCCCCGTTTTTTTTCAAGCCCCTTTAGTGCGATCGTTGCCTGCGGTTAGCCTCACTAGCACGATCGTCTGGGCTTGGCTCAGTATTTACCTATCGCAACAATCCAAAACGCGAATTTGGGGCGAACTCCTAACCGGATTTACCTGGACTTGGTTAGCGGGTTCTCTGTATTGGGGCTGGTTACGCTGGGAACCGACATTGCACCTCCCCATTGAGGCGATGGCGCTTCCGATCGCCCTGTGGGGGTTAGCCCGAGGCTGGTGTAAAATCGGTAACTTTTTCTATCTCGGGTCACTTTTGGGAACCGCGATTACTGATTTATACTTCTACGCAGTTGACCTGATTCCTGCTTGGCGACAGCTGATGCAAGAGCCCAGTGAGGTTGAAGCAATTTTTCATGGTGCGCTGGCTCGAATGAGTACTCCCTGGGGGCAACTTTGGGTCATTTTATTAGGGGCACTACTGTTGGCCATTGGCCTACGAACCATTCGCAGTTCCTCACTCCATTGGTTAGCTTTCAGTGGAGCCGTTCTCAGTACAATTCTGGTGGATGGTTTATTTTGGATAGCGGCTTTACTTGCGTAAGGCGAAACGATCCGATTAACTTATGTGTATCCTGATGAGTACCTATGTTGGCATTTGACTGTCAATTTTGACTATCTTTTGACTCTCTAGTGCTGGCATTGGCTGCTTGTGTTAGCTTCGATCGTGTGTTGAATAGCGGTTTGCTGAATACTAGTAGGCTCCTAGCGTAGCAATCTAGCTTGGCTACTTCAAAGGAGTGATGTGCCACTTGTACTAGCTAGCGATGCTTCTAGCTGGTAATGCTTCTGGCTAGTGATGCTTCTGGCTAGCGATGCATTTTTCGCCGAACTGGTGTTTTTCCTGTTGAATCTTTTAAATTAGCCGGGTTGTCCAGTTCAACCTGGAATTTCTGTAGTTACTGGAATTTCTGTAGTTATTTGGGATTCCTAGAATAATTCAGGATTCCTGTAATAATCTGGGATTGATGCTGATTTTGTTGAATTTCCAGATTCGCTCGCATCTAAGACTTCCAATGCCAGGGATTCTCAGATGGGAGAATTTTTTGTAAGGCTTATTGGCGCACACCTGTGGTTACTGTTCAACCCACTCCCCACCTACTTTTGAGAAGTGAATCGGGCAGTCAGCGGCTACCGTTGGCCGAGGGCACTTGCTGGACGATCGGCCGAGGGGATGAAAATGACTTCGTTTTAGGCGATCGTTGGATTTCTCGGAACCATGCCATGCTGCAAAGTATGGAAAATGGCGAAATATATTTGATTGATTTAGGCAGCCGTAACGGATCCTTCGTAAATGGTCGTCGGGTCAGTGTTCCAGTCACCCTCCGCAATGGGGATCATTTAACCTTTGGACAAACGGAGCTGGAGTTTTACTGTCCTGCTTCCCAGTTTGAACAGGATGAAGAGTCCCGAGAATTTACGGCCACAGCCACGTTACATGTACGTCGCCTGATTTCTGTGCTGGTGATTGATATTCGGGATTACACGGTTTTGACCCGGCAACTGGATGAAGGCATCCTGTCGGAAATGATTGGCCAATGGTTCCGGCGAGCGGGGGATATTATCCGCAAGCATGGTAGTTGGGTGGATAAATATATTGGGGATGCCGTGATGGCCGTCTGGATTCATGGTGCCCAGGAGGTGAGCCCCCAGGAAATGCTCTCGGTGGTGCAATCTGTGGATGAACTGCACCAAATGACCAACGAACTCTCCCAAATTTATCCTGTGCCCTTTCCCTTACGCATTGGAGCCGGTGTTAACACAGGGTTTGCCATGGTTGGGAATACGGGAACTGGCGATCGACCCGACTATACCGCCCTCGGCGATACTGTCAATGCGGCCTTTCGGCTAGAAACCATTACCAAGCAAATTGGCCGGGATGTGGCGATCGGCGAAACCACCTACCAATACATGGTGCCGTTGCTGATTGCCTGTGACCCCTTTAAACAACATACGGTCAACCTGAAGGGGTACGACGAGCCCACCAACGCCTACGCCGCCTCCTTCCAGCAAGTCAATGAATTTTTGCTCCGACAGGCCGCTACTCCCCGTTCTTAAGGGGTTCTCCATGGCTCAGTTCTAGCATCAGTTCTAACAATTGTTAAGAATCCTGAGAACTCTCCCCTACTTGATAACGACACCGTAACAGAGAGATGATAGTCTCTAATAAAGCTGTGTAGAGAGTCTGCTCGATTCGAGTGGGAGGGTTAAATTCATGAAGCGTATTGTTCGGTGGTTATCCGTTCTTAGCATCATCGTCGGCTGCCTCGGTTGGTTAGGCAATGTTCAGAGTGCTATGGCCGCTAATTTCGGTGCCATGGGTGCTTGGATGCAGCCTACAACGGTTCTCGCTGCGGAAGCTGGGGAACTCCGGAATACGGTGTCTGACAAGTTAGCCACGGAGTTTGGCAAGAAGTTGGATTTGAATAATACCAACGTGCGTTACTTCCGTGATTTACCGGGGATGTACCCCAAACTGGCAGGCATCATCGTCAAAAATGCACCCTATGCTCAGGTGAATGACGTGTTGAATATTCCTGGCCTGACCAATGAACAAAAGTCCGTGATAGAAGGCTATCTGGACAAGTTCACCGTGACTGATCCGGATTCCGCTCTGGTTGAAGGCAACGATCGCATCAATAATGGGATTTATCGTTAATTTGTGCTGGAAGACAAAATTGGGTTGAATCGGGTAGGCTCAGACACTCGCAGCTAATTCCCAGGATTTAACGCCAACGATTCCAGAGAAGGAGTCATCCAGTTCTGTATCACGGATCAAACTGAACTTTTGATTGCTCTCTGCACCGTGCTCGACCTGCTCGTGTTGCAGAGAGTTTTTTATTCCTCAGATATTTCTCAATGACCGCATCGACTGCATCGACCGAGGAGAGAGACCGATCGTGGATGGGTACAAAGTGGATGGGCAACTGGATGGGCAACTGGATGGGCACACATTTGATGTCTTGGTGGTGGGGGCCGGAGCCGCAGGACTCTATAGCGCGCTGTGCCTGCCACAACATTTGCAAGTGGGCCTGATTAGCAAAGATAAGCTTTCCCGATCGGCCAGTGACTGGGCCCAGGGCGGCATTGCTGCCGTTGTCTCTCCAGAAGATTCCACCGAGTTGCACATTGTGGATACCCTCAAAGCAGGAGCAGGGTTGTGCGACTACGATGCGGTCAAGTTTTTGGTAGAACAGGCCTCAGACTGTATTCACAATTTGGTCGATCTCGGGGTGGCCTTCGATCGCCAAGGCGATACCCTGGCGCTCACGTTAGAAGCGGCCCATTCCCGCCGCCGGGTGCTCCATGCCGCTGATACGACCGGTCGTGCCGTGGTGAGTACCTTAGCGAACCATGTTCTCGCCCGGGAAAATATTCAAGTGCTTTCCCCTGCCCTAGTGCTCGATCTTTGGATGGACGCGGGCCAATGTCGGGGGGTGTGTTTGGTCTATCAGGGGCAAATCCACTGGCTGGCGGCAAAAGCGGTCGTATTGGCGACGGGCGGCGGCGGCCAAGTCTTTGCCCAAACCACGAATCCCAAGGTCAGTACTGGAGATGGTGTGGCGATCGCCCACCGTGCCGGGGCCATTCTGCGGGACTTAGAATTTTTCCAATTTCACCCCACTGCGCTGACCCAACCCGGTGCTCCCCGGTTTCTCATCAGTGAAGCCGTTCGAGGGGAAGGGGCCCATTTGATTGACAAGACGGGACGCCGCTTTGCCTTTGACTATCATCCAGCCGGAGAGTTAGCCCCCCGCGATGTTGTTAGCCGCGCAATTTTCAGCCATCTGCAAAAGACGGAAGCGGATCCCGCTAGTGCCCATGTTTGGCTGGACTTACGACCCATTCCCCCCGATCGCATCCACCATCGTTTTCCCAACATCATCCAAGTCTGTCAGCAGTGGGGCATTGATATCCTCAAGGAACCGATTCCCGTAGCTCCAGCGGCCCATTATTGGATGGGTGGCATCCTGGCAGATACGATGAACCGCACCTCTATTCCAGGACTCTATGCGGTGGGCGAAACGGCCAGCACAGGCGTACATGGGGCTAATCGTTTAGCAAGTAACTCCCTATTGGAGTGCATTGTCTTTGGGGCTCAACTGGCTCACATTGCCATTGAACCGACTATCGAGCCATCTTTGAATGCCAGGGATGTGCCCCCTTCAGATTCTCTACCAGAAGCTGCTAGAGCCCCGATCGTTCTGCCGTCGATCGATCCGGCGGAATTAGCTTGGATCCAAAATATCCGCGTAGAATTACCACGTCTGGTCTGGCAAAGTGCTGGAATTTGCCGAGAGCATTCCCACTTGCAAGCAGCCCTGACTCAGATCCAGCAATGGCAAAGGGAATTTGCGGCTTTGGCAGTCAGTCGATCGCTGCAAGCACTGCTCCCGACGCAGTCTGTTTCATTGGCAGCCCAAGCGGATGGCGAAGGGGTTTTACGCCAGTGGGGCGAATTACAAAATCTACTGACGATCGCTGCGCTGATTCTGCACAGTGCTCATTTGCGTACCGAGAGTCGCGGTGGTCACTACTGCTCAGACTTTCCAGACACCTCTGAGGATTGGACGGTTCATACCCTGGTACGATGCGATCGCTGGTGGCAAGGGTCTGTGCACAGTGCGCCAAGCTGATCTCCTCCAATCCCACCCACATCCCCCCAGCCTGCCCAACTTGCAACCCATCACCCTGCAACCGATCCGATCTACCGCCAATAAAAACGGAGAAAGCACCCAGTGGGTTACTTTCTCCGATGAATAAACTTGATTAATTAAACAAAATCATCAAACCCAGTCGTCCTAAACTTTGCCTCTTATTTGAGCTATGACTAGCCTATGTATTTGGCACAGGTATGCGTACAGGTATGCATTTGGCAGAGGGATTGGATAGGCCCCATCAGCTCTTTCCCAAACCGTCTAGGACGCGATCGCGGCATTGGAGCACATCAATCCTTCGTTGCGTTCTTCGAGCAGTTGATCGGGCACAACTTGTACCATCGGTACAGCCTGCACGCAAAGCTTATGGCATGGGATCGTATCCGATAAAATCGCACTCGCCATCATCCCAGTATGGATCTCCAAGAGGGCTTCCGGTAGCGCTTCAAACATCAGACGCTGACCTGGAAAAACCACCCGTTCAAAGTACCATTTTGGAATGTTGGTAATGCGGACAATTTGAATCTGACTCGTGACGTTGACATAGCAGCAAACTAACCGCGCAGACGTTTCAGATGGTAGTGGATCAAAAATTTGTGCCATAGTGCCCTAAGGATGACATCCCAGATGTGAGGATAACGAAACTGAACTCATTTTGAACACTAACACCCCCCGATCCCAGGGAACTGTCAAGCCAACTACCATCTTTTAGTTGTGTTAATTATTCATGGAAGAATTAACCAAGCATTTCCCCTAGAGCCACATGGCGGAAAATTCCATGATCCTGCGTGGGGCCTAGATAGAATCAATGGTTTGCCCGCTACTTGAAGAACTTGTTGCAAATTCTGGGGTTAGCCAACCAGGGGCTAGATTCCGGTGGTATCGTAAAGTTATGTGAAAGTTCATTTCAGATTTGTCTTGGAATGAATCGATCCCCACAGTCCTCACGCCTGAACTTGCCCTGCGGATTTCCTATGGATGCTCGAATTCTCTACGTCCGGCTGCCCTGTAATCCCATCTTTCCCATTGGGGTTGTCTATTTGGCCGACCACGTCCATAAGCTTTTTCCTGGGATCGAACAGAAAATCTTTGACCTGGGTACAGTGCCGCCGCTGGACTATGTCAGCGCCATGGAAGCGGCGATCGACGAATTCCAACCCAATCTCCTGGTCTTTTCCTGGCGGGATATCCAGATCTACGCGCCAGTGGGTGGGCGGGGGGGCAATCCCTTACAAAATGCCTTCGAGTTTTACTACTCCCTAAATCCGCTGCTCAAACTGCGTGGCGCGATCGGGGGCCTGCGGATGCTGACCTCCTACTATGGGGAGCTGTGGCGGAACCAGACCCTGATTAAGCGCGGGATCAAGCGGGCACAGCAGTATGTACCCGATGTCACGACGGTAGTTGGGGGGGGCGCGGTCAGTGTGTTCTATGAACAACTGGGGAATAAGCTTCCCAAGGGCACCATTATTTCCGTCGGTGAGGGAGAAGCGCTGCTGGAAAAGCTGATTCGCAAGGAAAGCATTGCCCAGGAACGGTGCTACATCGCAGGCATGGAACAGCCCCGCCAGCGACTGATCCACGAGCAACCCGCTGCGATCGAAAAAACAGCCTGCAACTACGACTACATTGAAAAAATCTGGACGGAGTTTGAATATTACTTCCAGTCCGATGATTTCTATGTGGGTGTGCAGACTAAACGGGGCTGTCCCCATAACTGCTGCTACTGCGTTTACACCGTGATTGAAGGTAAGCAGGTGCGCATCAATCCCGCCGATGAAGTGGTGCGGGAAATGCAGCAACTCTACGATCGGGGCATTCGCAACTTCTGGTTCACCGATGCCCAGTTCATTCCGGCACGGCGCTTTATGGAAGATGCCAAGGAATTGCTGCGGAAAATCATCGCTGCGGGCATGACCGATATCCATTGGGCCGCTTACATTCGAGCGGACAATCTGGATCCAGAACTCGCAGACTTGATGGTTCAGACAGGCATGAACTATTTTGAGATCGGCATTACCAGCGGATCCCAAGAGTTGGTGCGCAAGATGCGGATGGGTTACAACCTACGCACGGTCTTGCAGAATTGTCGTGATCTCAAAGCGGCAGGGTTCAACGATCTGGTTTCGGTGAACTACTCCTTTAATGTGATCGATGAAACCTTTGAGACGGTACGGCAGACGATCGCCTACCACCGGGCCTTAGAGGAAGTCTTCGGGGCGGACAAAGTGGAACCCGCGATTTTCTTTATTGGGCTGCAACCCCACACACACCTAGAAGACTATGCCTTTGAAAACAACATCGTCGATCGTAGCTACGATCCCATGAACCAGATGCCCTGGAATGCCCGCAAGCTACTGTGGAATCCGGAGCCCCTAGGATCCTTCTTTGGGGAAGTGTGTCTACAGGCATGGAAACGCAATCCCAATGATTTTGGGCGAGAAGTCATGCAGGTTCTGGAGGAACGGGTGGGGCGTGCACCGTTGGAAGAGGCCCTAACCGCACCGATCGCTCCAGCGACTAAGGAACCGGCCCTGGCTCGTTAACTGCCAATTTGTGCACAAGACCAATTTGCTGGTTCACATTTAAAAAACTCCACTCCATTGCCACAGGAGTGGAGTTTTTTATGGGTGGTGAATAATGCAGGCTAGAATTTTTGCTGTTTTGATCGGGGTTTCCCGCGATCGCGAACTTGCATCAACTGCCGTAGACCGATCGCCATTACCCCCAAGGTGATCACACCTGGAAAACTCGCTAACGGATTGCCATTCATTCCCGTCAGCCAAGTCGGTACCGTTGCCACCGGATGGATCAGATTGCCCACATTCAAAATATAGTAACCGCCAACTAATCCACCATGGATCCCGATCGAGAGGCCAATTTGTCCCCCAGTGGCCCGTTTGGCCCAAGCCAACGATAGTCCCAAAATTAGTAAGGCTGGAAAGGTCAGCCAAGCGGCAATCAGTTCTGACAAGGGGCGAATAAAATGGGCGATCGCAAAAATCAAACTACTGGTCGCCGTGGCCACGCTGGAGGAATAATCCCGCTCTAGCTCATTAAACAGCCAACCTCGGAAGAGCAGTTCTTCTGCAAAAGCCAGCAGGACTGAGATCAGCAGGGCTTCTCCCACAATCCGAGGCAACGTTGCAGAGACTGGCAGCCACTGTACCCACCCGAGTTCTCCTTCGAGAAAAAATAAGCCGAACACAGTCCCCCACCCCAGGCATAATCCTGCCAATAGATTGCGCCCGTTGCAACTGAAAGGTCGCAGTCCATAGCGGTGTAATGGTTGGGATTCGTTGTACAGTAAGCGATTCCAGACCTGGATCAGGACTAGAAATTCCAGGTACAAAATCGGCATCGTCAGGAGGGATTCCAGGTTTTGGTCAGCAACTACCAGCGCGATCGGCCCAGCGATCGGGATCCAGCACAGCAGCAAAATTAGAAGAAAGCAGACGATCCGTAGGGGTGCAGGCAACTTAGCTAAACTTTTTAACCTAGCTAAACTTTTCAACTTGGCCAAACCTTTAATGTGTTGCAGAATTGCTGGCTGCGCCATGCCCTGATTGTCCTCACTTCAGTGTTCCATACTTCAGCGTTCCATGGAAAAACAGGGCAAAGCTAAACTCAGCCCCGCTTAACTCTATTTCGATAACCAATACTTCTTAGATAAACAATACTTTGCTGGACAATTCCTTGACAATTGCTCGCTTATCCAGAGCTAGCCAATTGTTTGCAGCATTCTCTATTCAGTTGACGTAATTGAGTTGAGGCATCTGGTGAGTGATAGATGCCTGATCACGGTGCCTGATCACATTAAGTATCTGGCTCGATCGTGCTTTCTAGGCCATGCTGCTTCAGCATTTCGCAGTAGAACTCAGCAGGTTCCAAGGCACAGGTAATAACGAGCGCCTGCCCGTTGGTATGGGCTTCCATCATGATGCTGACCGCCTGGGGTTGCGTCAAACTCGGAACGGTGTGCATCAAAGTCTGTACAACATACTCCATTGTGTTGAATGGATCGTTGTAGAGTAGCACGCGGTACTTGGGTGCTAATTGACGGGACGTTGAACGTTGTTCAATAGTCTCGACAGCCACTGTGACAACCTCGATAAATTTGCTAAAAACTGTTTTACATCTTTCCAGAATTTTTTCCCAGAGATTTTTGTAGTTACGCTTCCCAAAATCTCTTGGTGGGGAGAGGCTTGTTGAGCCTAGAACTTACCCAGAGTCTAACCAATGAAACCTGTATTGTTATAGCATTTCTGCCCCTAGTCTGCCAGCGTCCTCCTGACTTCAGCGGAGATTTTTGACGACAGGAAACGCTAGCCATTGCTTCTACCGAATTTCTACAATGTATTGAGGTCACGATTGTACCGAGGTCACGATCGTAATCGCCCGTTCAAAACAAAATTGCCATCCTTCCAACTGTTTCCCTCTTTTCGGTTCCCTATGACGACGGTTCCCCAGTTCTCTCCCAATCAAATTGTCTGTATTGAACAAAATGCGGAGTTTGTGTTTGGAGAAGTCGTGCAAATGGTTCCCAGTCGTGGGCTATGCTGGGCTAGACCGATCGCGATCGCCCGTCCTGGGCCTAGCCTGCTCCTATTAGAACTGGTACAAGATTTACGGGATAGTTCTGACTTACTCTTACCCGCTGTTCTCTTTCGGGAAGCCCTGGATACAGAAGTGCTGCCCTTGATGACTGCGCTGCTTGATCCAGAAAAACCCGTTCCCCCGCAGCATAGTCAAGAAGCCCGTCGTTGGCTGAATCAATTTGTGCAGCAGATTTGCCAAGTGCACCCTGAAGTCTTTGTTAATCCCCCCGTTATTAATCCCCCCGTTATTAATCCCCCCGTTATTAATCCCCCCATTACGGCCACCCACCCCATCGCACCCACCCAGGACGGGGCAACTCCAGCGTGAGAATCGTTCCAGAGGGTGCCCACGGTGAAATAACGGTGAAATAATAGCCTTTGGGCCAATGCCCGAATGATTTACCGTTTGTAGGATTTACCCGAGGGAACCCATCATGAGCCAGCCGATTCCTGTTGTGGTCAATGGTGCCACTGGCAAAATGGGGCGTGAAATCGTTAAAGCGATCGCCAGCGCTCCTGGTTTACAACTCTTTGGCGCGATCGCCCACAATCCCAAGTGGGAAGGGCAAGACATTGGTGAAGTCGTGGGGCTAGACCCCTTGGAAGTGCCGATTACGCGGGAGTATGAACCGATGATGGCGATGCTCTCCCAGGAAAAGCAACTGGGCGTGGTGGTGGATGTCACCCATCCGGAAGCGGTGTATCACAACATTCGCACGGCGATCGCCTACGGAGTCCGTCCGGTGGTGGGAACGACGGGGTTGACGCTGGATCAAATCCAGGAGCTAGCCGAATTTGCCGACAAAGCCAGTACGGGCTGTATTTTGGCCCCCAACTTTTCGATCGGTGTCATTTTGATGCAACAGGCTGCCCTGCAAGCTTCGAAATATTTCGACCACGTTGAAATTATTGAACTGCACCATAACCAAAAGGCCGACGCCCCCAGTGGCACAGCGGTACAAACGGCGCAACTCCTGGCGGAAATGGGCAAAACCTACAATCCCGCGAAGGTGACTGAAACGGAGAAGCTCCAAGGCGCGCGCGGTGCCCTCGCGGAAGAAAACATTCGCATTCACAGCGTGCGCTTACCGGGTTTCATTGCCCATCAGGAAGTGATTTTTGGGGCACCGGGGCAAATCTACACCCTACGCCACGACACCACCGATCGGGCCTGCTATATGCCGGGAGTCCTGTTGTGTGTCCGTAAGGTGATCGAGTTGAAAACGTTGGTTTACGGAATGGAGAAAATTCTGTAGGTGATTGATAGGTTGGCGATAGATAGGCCCATGGACGCGGAGCCAAACCCCTAGGCATTCGCCAAGACCCTAGGTCGTAGCCGTATCAGCCTGGAATAAGCAAAAAAATTGCCTGACCCACTAAAGCCCCCAGGGTCAGGCACTGTACCTGTAAGGACGCTGAACCATCGAAAGAGACTAAACAAACTGTAGTTGCCCCCTAGCTGCTTAGTTCTTCGAGCGCGTTCCTCAGATTCGTCTCCTATTTTCAAGAAAATCTGGCTGATTCCCCTCGAGGGATGTACCCATCTTTGTTGCTGTTTCTAGAGAAAATTCCAGCCAGATCTCCGTAGAACCCCCCTGAGCAATTACCAGAACGATCGTTCAAGCAAAATCTGGGGTGAGATTACGGTGCATTGCCACGGGTTAGTTACCATTACTAGCTTCCTGCTGACCGTAAGCTTGCCAAGCGATGTCTACGAGGCCATTCATCAAAGCCGCTGCTACAACAGCACTGCCCTTGCGCCCTTCTGTGCGGATATGGGGAATCAGAGAATCTTGCAGGCGTTGTTTGGCGACATCTGCATCCACAAAGCCCGCTGGGGTACCTACGACTAGGGCAGGCCGAATTTCCTCGGCTTCAATGAGTTCCGCCAGGGTAAACAGGGCAGTCTGGGACTGACCCACGATAAAAATGCCCTCGGGGTATCGCCGCGCCAAGGTTTCAATCCCCCAGGCAGACATGGTTTTTTCCTTCTGGGGACGGGTGAGGGTTTCCATGGCGCAGTAGATGGGATTGGCAAAGGTGTGTTGGATGTTTTGGGAAATGCCGACCTGCACCATGGGCACATCCACAATAATGGTGGTTCTTGCAGCGAGGGCTGCGGCACCTGACTGGAGGGCAGTTTCCGAAAAGCGAATCAGAGACTTGTACTCAAAATCAGCGGTGGCGTAAATGACTCGTCGAACAAGCTCATATTCAGCCGGGGTAAAGGTATGGGTTCCGACCTCCCGATCGATGATCGCCAAACTGTGGGCATCGGAAATGTGCCACTCCATCATTGTCTGCTACTCAACAAACTAGGTTTAACGCTCAAGAACTCAAAATTAGCGAATCGCCAATATCGTCAATACAATATCGCCAATAATGTAACAATTCATGGGAGATCAGGTCTCCATGACAACTATAGACGAATACACTATAGGTTGCCGAAAAACCAACCGTAGTTTCTGATCGACTTATGAGTTATCACTTACTGTCGATTTCCGACTTGGGAGTCAGTTCCGCTGTTAACTTCCCCTGCTATTTTGCAGTGAGTACCGCACCGATCAATGTAGAAGATGCGATCGCGATTTCAGGGGACAATCCTGCACAAAAGATCCGCGAAATTACGGATTACTTAAAACAGCAGGATGCAAACGCAGAAATCTTAATTTTGATTCATGGCTACAATACCGATCGGAATAATGTTCAACAATGGTATCGCGATACCTGCGAATACATTGCCCATCATTATCCTCAACATTCTCAAGGATTGGTCGTCATTGGTTATCGCTGGTCATCGGAGCAAATTTCGGGGGATGAGTCTGGTAAGTTTGCAGATAAACGCTTATTTGCTTGGGAAGCCTTACCCAAATTTGCGAAAGGGGTTTATATCTTTTCCCTGGCTGGGATTGCGATCGGTGCAGTGGGCGGCCTTTTGAGTTTTTTCTTAGCATTTTCTAGTCAAATTCCATCATTATTTCTTTTAGGATTATTTTCACTATTTTTACTGACTGCTTTATTTCTACTTTCGCCACTTCTGACATTATTTCTTCTGCGTTTATCTGGCTATTTTAGAGATGTTTTTAGAGCAGATCAGTATGGGGTTTCAGATTTAATCGAACTGATTCGCAATCTCGATGATCAGTTGGTTGAATCCGTGGATTTGCCGGAGCGCTACCAACGGGAGCAGTACTGGCAATCGAAGGAACGCAGCAAAGTCCGCCTGTCCTTTGTGGGCCACAGTATGGGCGGATTCGTGGTCACCAATACGGTTCGAATTTTATCGGATGTCTTCGATCGTAGTTCGATCGGGAGTCTAAATCTGGTAGAAAACTGTAAGACGCCGCCTTCTGGGGTGGGGAATGTGTTTTCACTAGGGCGATTGGTGTTGGTTGCGCCGGACATTCCTGCGGAAACGTTAATTACTGGACGGGCCAATGTTTTGCGATCGTCGCTCCGTCGCTTTGAAGAAGCTTATTTGTTCTCCAATGAAGGCGATATGGCCTTGCGTCTGGCATCTAGTACGGCCAACTATTTTTCCTATCCCACCAAAACTCGGACAGGCGGATATCGGTTAGGCAATGTGGTTGTTCGGGATCTGGGTCAGATGGGAAAGAACAATCTGGAAAAAGCTGGCATTCTCAATTTGACTGCGGATGGTCACTTAATCGCAACAAATGAGAAAAATCCCTATCTGGATTATCTCTATTTACAACGCCGTTGTTCCCTCGCCGATCGCCAGCGCAGCATCTTCCAGCAACAGTTTCGAGAAGATGCATTCATTCAGCAACAACATAAATCGATCGCGGAGCTCTTTACCTATTTCGACTGCACCAACTATCAGGAGCTGGTGATTGATCCCAAGACTGGACAACGGGCCATCCATCCTAAAACCGGACAACCCATGACCAAAGGGATTGTCAGTCGAGCTTCCGGAAAAACTAGCCTAGACTTTCTGGACTATGTGGCACTGTTAGTGGATTCGGCCCGTCAAAAAGTGGATCCCCACGGAGGTTATATTTTTTCTGCCGATGCTCGGTTTACCAAACGACTGATCTATGGTCTCGCTTGTTTGGGATGGCAAGGATTTTTAGAGAGCTTGCAACAGGAAGCCGCCTTCCCAGAAGTGCTGGTTCAAGTGCAACAGGATTATCCCGATCTGAAGGAACCCCAACAGCACTGGCTGGCGTCTCTGCAAGTGTTAAATATCCTGTGTGAAGCCCGTGGATTACAGGTGTTACTTTCCCCAGAACGCTATCAATCAGACATCATGGGTCATCCGCGCGATCGTTATGGCTATTAAACGCCTTGCTATACAAAACACAGGGAGCTGGAAAACGGGACGTCGCTGGATGATGCTTGGATTACTGCTGGTGAGCCTCGCAACTGCTTGCAAGGTAAGTCTTCTGAGTCGGTCGCCCACGGGTTCTCCCGGTCTGTCCCACTCCCCCAAGCTAGAAACCGTGACATTAACGGCCCAATCCGGTGAACAGCAAAGGTTTGCTGGTTTTGGCATCAGTCAAATCGTGTCCAAGGATTATGCGAAGTTGCCCCAGGGTCGCCGCAAGGAGTTATCGCAAAAACTATGGCAGGACTTGCGGCTCAATACGCTGCGCCTGTGGTTCTTTATGGATGTCTATGCCCCTACACCCGGCCAGCGGCAATTGCAGTCCATGTTCACTGAACCCTACCTCCAACTAGTGCGGGATGCCCAACAGACAGGGCAGTTGCAAAACCTCCTGCTAGCGCCCACTTCAGTGCCGAAATATTTGCTGGAAAAGCGGGATGGCGGGATGCGCCTTCGCAGAGAAAAGTTGAGGGATTGGGCCGATACGATCGCGGATTTTATCCAAGCGGTGCGCGATCGCTATGGCATCACCATTAATGTCACGGGCATTCAGAATGAGCCCAACGACGATCATCTCAATTTTTCTAAGGGCGAAATAGCCCAAGCGGTTAAACAATTGCGTCGATCGTTGAACGATCGCCAACTCAACAGCGTCAAAATCATTGCGCCGGAAAGTGCCAATGCCGATGGATATGCTGAAAGCCTGATTGATGACTTGAAACAGGATCCTGAAGCTTGGAACGCGATCGACGGCATTGCCACCCATTCCTACAATATGGCCGCGACTCCGGCGATCGCCGATCGGGTCAGGAATACGGGGAAAACTTACTGGCAAACGGAAGCGGGAGCCAACGGCCCTGAAGAGTCGGGTAACGCCATGATTGCGACCTCTATGGCCGCGCGATTTCTGAACGATGTGAACCACTGGGTGACCCATTGGATTTGGTTTATTGGGGCAGCCCAGGCCGATCCCAACGACAATGCCACCCGCTTGATGAAGTATGAGGCCGATCGTCCCCAAAGGACTTGGTTAACGCTATTCAAAAAATACGACTACCTCCAGCAACTGAGTCAGACCTTTGAGGTCGGGGCAACCTTTCGTACGGTGGAAAGCTCTCTGGAGGGCAAAATGGTCTGGACCTATGGCAAAAAGCCGCGCATTAATGGGGCGGTAGCTCGCAATCCCGATGGAAGCTGGGCGATCGGCGTTACTAATTTCACGTCTAAAGAAGGGCGCAATACCCAAGATCCCCACGACCAAACGGGCTATCCGACCCAAGCTTTTTCGGTCACGATCCGAATTGCTGAACTGACTGGTAGCCGCGCAATGCCGTTCCAAGTGTGGCGCAGCAATGCCCAGAAGGGGAATCACAAACAGGCCGATGTGATGATGCGCAACGGTACGTTGACGGTAGAAGTTCAGCCCTTGGAATTGGTGACACTGCGATCGCAACCCTAAGGGG
The DNA here is from genome assembly GCF_014697025.1 of Alkalinema sp. FACHB-956. Taxonomy (NCBI): domain Bacteria; kingdom Bacillati; phylum Cyanobacteriota; class Cyanophyceae; order Leptolyngbyales; family Leptolyngbyaceae; genus Alkalinema; species Alkalinema sp. FACHB-956. The sequence continues at coordinate 19,812 of NZ_JACJRC010000008.1, forward strand.
TTATCAATGCTATCTCTACAGTCATCACCTCTTGTCCATAGTTTCAAAGGGACAATGCATAACCCATAATGCATAACCCATTCGGCGATCGCCCTATAAAGTTCTCGGAAATCCGTCCTCGGAAATTGAATAGAGGAGTACCGATTTTTCGCGGAACTTCCTAGACTGGAAAGGAAGCCATTCAAATTTCTTCAATCAACGTCCAACTTAGACATCCAATTTACAAGGAAGCATTATGGGACTGTTCGATCGTGTGAGCCGCCTTGTTCGTGCCAATCTGAATGATGCCGTCAGTAAGGCTGAGGATCCTGAAAAAATCCTAGACCAAGCCCTCATGGACATGCAGGAGGACTTGGTCAACATGAAGCAAGCGGTGGCTTCCGCGATCGCCACCCAAAAGCGCACTGAACAACAGGTCGCCAATAATCAGCGGGAAGCCGATACTTGGCAACAACGGGCTCAACTCGCGCTCCAGAAGGGAGATGAGAACCTGGCACGGGAAGCCCTGATGCGCAAAAAATCCTTCGTGGAAGCAGCGACCACCCTGAATCAGCAACTAACGCTGCAATCCACCCAGGTTGATACTCTCAAGCGGAACTTGATCGCTTTGGAAGGCAAAATTTCCGAAGCGAAAACCAAGAAAGACATGCTCAAGGCGCGGGCTGCTGCTGCCAAGGCTAACGAGCAACTGCAATCCACCGTGAACAGCATGAGTACCGGTTCCGCCATGGCTGCCTTCGAGCGCATGGAAGACAAGGTGCTGCAAATGGAGGCCCGTTCCCAAGCCGCTGCGGAACTAGCGGGAGCAAACTTGGAAGCACAATTTTTGTCCTTAGAATCGGGTGATGTGGATTTGGAACTGGAAGCGATGAAGGCCCAGTTGCTGGGCGGCACTTCTGCCCAAACCCAACAGCAACTGCCCCAACAGGCCACCGCTGGCGCACCGGCACCGAAGTCAACGGCAGCGCCCCAAGACAAAGCGATCGATGCGGAGTTGGAAGCGCTGAAAACCCAATTGGATAACCTTTAGATCCGTTAGGCCAGTCCCTTGAAGCCCAGGAATCCCGATCGACCCAAGCGTGCAGAACGCCCCACCCCGATGCAGTACACCGTGATCTATGACGGCAACTGCAACCTCTGTTCTAACCTCGTGCAACTGTTGGAGACCCTCGATCGGGGGCAACAGTTTCAATACATCCCCATGCAAGCTGAAGAGGCCCTAGCGAGCTATGGGGTGACAGCAGTGGACTGTGAGCAGGGGATGATGTTGATTCACCCGACGGATCCCAGTCAGCGCTGGCAGGGGAGTGCGGCAGCGGAGGAAATTGGGCGTCTGCTGCCCTTGGGCGCGATCTTTGTGGCGGCTTACCGGGCACTACCGGGGGCGAAGTTTTTGGGCGATCGGGCCTATTTACAGATTCGCGATCACCGCTATGACTGGTTTGGGCGGCGGCGACAGACCTATCGATCGCGCTACCCGGCCTGGGAGAGTGACCCAGCCTGTGATAATGGTTGTGAACGTTATTTTGCTGATTCCTCCGCCGATTCTCCATGACTGTGCCTTCCACGATTGACCCTGCGCCCTGGCAATCTCCGGCCAGCCTGCGCCATGTTCAGCGGCTCCTAAACAGCTTTGCGCAACAGGTGGGTCGATCGCTCTTAGCCAATCAAGGCAGTCCCGATGCGATCGCCCAAGCGCTCTTTGAAGCCCCTTTTGTTGTGGTCTCCCACGGAACCGAGGCCGATCCGATTTTCAACTATGGCAATCAGCAGGCACTGAATCTGTGGGAATTTGACTGGGACAGCTTTACCCAACTGCCGTCCCGCCAGTCCGCTGAAGCCAGTGAGTACGTCGATCGAGAACAGCTTTTAGCAGAAGCCAAACTAAAAGGCTATATCAGCAACTATCGAGGCATCAGAATTTCCCGCACAGGCCGCCGCTTTTGGATTGACAATGTGATTCTGTGGGGCGTTGTGGATGAGCAGGGAGCACCCTGTGGACAGGCTGCCACCTTTGATCAATGGACCTTTATCGAATCAATCTAGGATCGATCGGAAATCGACGACTGGGCTGCTCGCCTAAAAACTGCCCACTGCGCCAGCGCCCAACCACCTGCTGCCCATTGGCAAAGGTATAGGTTCCTAGCCCGTTCCATTGATTGTTGCGCATTTCCCCTTCGTAGCGATCGCCATTGGGTAAGGTACAGACAGCGATGCCTACGATCGTGCCCGTTTGGAAAAATCCTTCGCAGCGGGTGCCATCTGGATAGGTAAAGGCTCCATTGCCTTGGCGTTGATTATTGTCAAATAACCCCTCATAGCGGCTCCCACTGGGAAAGATACAAACCCCAGCCCCGTTCAGCGCATCATTTTGAAACTGTCCTTCGCAGCGGGTGCCATTGGCGTAGATAAACGTGCCCCGCCCTTGCCGCTGATTGTTGACAAATGAGCCTTCATAGCGATTGCCGTTGGGGTATTGGCAGGTGGCTTGGCCGTTCAGAAAGTTTTTGCGAAATTCGCCTTCGCAGCGGGTGCCATCAGCGTAGGTAAATTTGCCTTGGCCCTGCCGTTGGCCCTCGCGGAACTCGCCTTGGTAGCGGTTGCCGCTGGGAAAATTGCAGGTATGTTTGCCGTTTAAGGTGCCATCTCGATACTTACCATCACAAAATGCCTCAGCTTGGGCCGACTGTAGGGGGATCATCAGGCTGATACAATAGGCGATCGCTGCCCATTGGAACGATCGTCCCCACCACTTTGGTAGGGCTTGCAGCGGATTTTCTGACATTTTTGTCGGATTTCTTGCCTGCATAGTGTTTTGATTAGTAAAGACAACGACGGATCACGACTTAATACATGAGGTTAAACATGAGGTTGAACAATTGTTGAAGAACGGTTGAACAACTGAACAACGATCGAGGTTAAAGATAGAGGTTAAATAACCTGTTCAAAATCCTTATCAAACCATTGAATGCGTAATTTTTAACCACAAATTTTTAGAATTGTTCGATCGCTCAGATCGCTAAATTCGCTAGCTAAGCAGCCGAACAGCCGATATATTTGCCTCTATCCATTGCAGAAAAGCCTATATTCGGTCACTTTGACCCAAGGTTGGGCATGTTAGGTTAATAATTTTGTTCAAAAATTAAGAACGCGATTCCCGGCGACTGTTGCTATTCAAGGCTTTGGCAATGGGTGAAACATGGCTCTAGGGTACTTAGCTCCATGTTCCTCCTATTTGAGACATTGCCTGGATTGATGACAGTTCTGGTTATACAAAAGCCCTGAGATTGGATGAGTCTGGTTTGAGTCTGATGATTTTTCCATTATTTCCCCTCGCCCAAGCCCTCCCCCTTCCGACACCGGTTCCAACCAGCCCGCCTCTTCAGGTGCCAGAACCGCCGAAGCAGCAGGTTCCTCCCATGTTTGTCTTTCCCCCCCAGGAAGACATTTCCCCGCAGGATAGCCTCCCCCGCCAGGAAATTCTCCAGGTTCAAGAAATTCGTGCCTTGCCCGGTCAACTGGATGAGGTCCCCGTTTTCAACAGCAACAGCCCAGAAATGGTCATGGACGAAGGGGTGCTCCTGTCCACCCTGCCCCCCAAGGGCAAGCTGTTCCCCAAGGCTCACCTGAACTATGCCTTCAATGGTCGGTTTGATGTGTTTTCCCATCACATCAGCCGAGCCAGTACCCCGAGTCAGATTCGATCGCTCTTTCAAGGCATTTTGGTGCAAAATCCGGGGCCCCAGGCGGTGACGATCGAAGTTTTGCAAGCGGCGAGCTACCTGACCCGTCCCGATGCTTTATTTATTGATTTGCCAGATTACCAAGAAGATCCGATCGGGAATGTGTTTTCGGGTCCTGGCAGTCGGGTGATGAGTGACATTCTGCGGGGACGTCGCCAAGGCAGTTTGCCCGATCTGATGGTGATTCCGCCGGGGGGAAGCCGCATGTTAATGAATTTGCCGATTCCTGCTGGCTTGGTTACCCCTACCTCTAACGGTCGATCGACGATGATTCGGCTGCGCAGTAGTGGCCCAGTCTATTTGGCCTCCTTGGCAATGTATGCGCCGCGCAATTTGGACGGGACAGAGCGCATTCCCACTCCAGAAGAATGGCAACAGTTTGCCCTAACAGCCAACTTAGCAGGGCCGCGTGACTTGCCCCCGACGCCCCCCACCGATCGCCGGGAACGAGTGATCTACGGGCGGGTGGCTGGGGTTGCCCAGGGATCCCAATGGCAGGCCAAGTTAACGGACTCTCCCAATGGCGATCGCTTGACGATTCCTCGACCAGGGGCAGCGTTTTCCTACGGTATTAGTACCTTGCCGCGCGGGACGTTTGGCACGGGGCAAGTCCAAAGTGCCAAAATGCTGGTGCGCTATCCTGATACGGCCTATCTTGCCAATGGCAACTATGGCATCCAGTACAGTTTGACCCTGCCGTTACACAACAATACGCGCCAAGCTCAGAAAGTGGCTTTGCTCTTTGAAACCCCGATTAAGCACGATCGCAGCAAACAGGAAGCGCTCTTTTTTAATCCGCCGGAACCGAAGATTTTTTTCCGAGGAACGGTGCGAGTGCAATACCAAAATGATGCGGGGGTGAAGCAAACGAAGTTTGTTCATCTGGTGCAACGGCGGGGCCAGCAGGGGGAACCGTTGGTGATGCTGAAGTTGCCCGCAGGCGATCGGCGCTTGGTGGAGGTCGATTTTCTCTACCCCCCCGATGCCACGCCTCCACAGCTTTTGACGGTCAGAACCCTCAAGGATTAGGGGGCTAGATGAAACTTTCTATGCTGCCACGAATAAAAAATACTGTGAAGAGATGGCCGATCGACACAATTGCAGCTTGAATCGTATAGAGCTAACATGCCTCAAATGGGCAATAGATCAGCATATTGTTGCCAGTGATAGACTTGAAGTAGAATGCCTAGTCCCTATGGTGAAGTCAGCATGAACACAGAGTTTACTCAAGTTTTTGAGTTAACCCTCTCGGAAAAATTGTTACTGTTGGAAGACTTGTGGGATAGCATTGCCCAAACTCCGGAGCAAGTTCCTGTACTTGACTGGCAGAAAGAAGAACTTGATAAGAGAAAGGCTACCTACTTGTTGAACCCTAACTCCGGTAGTTCATGGGAAGCGGTTAAGCAGCGGATTCGCAACGGACAGTATGGTGCCTAGAACTCTGATCCTTCAGCCAGAAGCAGAACAAGATGTGGCTCTGGCTTTCACTTGGTATGAAGAGCAAGAGCCTGGTTTGGGTGAAGAGTTTCTCCGTTGTGTTGATGCTTGTGTTCAATTCATCCGACGCAACCCGGAGATGTATCCAATAGTCCACGAAAGCTATCGAAGGGCTATCGTTCGGCGCTTTCCCTATGTGGTCTTCTATGAGTATTCAGACACAATCATTATTATTTACGCGGTTTTTCACTGTTCTCAAAACCCGAAGAAATGGCGAGGGCAGTTACCGTAGGAGTATACGATTCAGTTTAAATTTGTGAGAATGCTAATCGAATTCTGGTGCCCACAGTTCATCGACTAAAATCTGCCATCCCGGTAGAAGGTCAGGCACCGTCAGCATCTCCCCATCCCGCAAAGTCATTGGCTTAGGACTGGGAAACTTAGCCGCGATAGCAAGTTTCCCAGTCGGTACCGTTACACCGACGAGCCTCAGCCACGAGATTTAGTCATCGCCTAGATTGGCTAACAGGAAACTCCACTTGTCGGTCGCTTCCTCAATTTGTTTGGTCGTCGGTTTCCCAGCCCCATGGCCCGCCTTCGTTTCAATGCGAATCAGCACTGGATTTGGCCCCTGGTGAGCCTTTTGCAATGCCGCTGCAAACTTGAAACTGTGGGCAGGCACCACCCGATCGTCGTGGTCTGCGGTGGTAATCATCGTAGCGGGGTAGTGGGTGCCGGGTTTGAGGTTGTGCAATGGGGAATAGGCATAGAGCGCTTTGAACTCCTCTGAGTTTTCCGGCGAGCCGTATTCCGAGATCCAAGCCCAACCGATCGTGAACTTGTGGAACCGCAGCATATCCATCACCCCCACCGCCGGAAGCGCCGCCCCAAATAAGTCGGGCCGTTGAATCATACAAGCTCCCACCAACAAGCCGCCGTTACTGCCCCCGGCGATCGCTAATTTTTTAGGTGAGGTGTAGTGCTGAGCAATCAGCCATTCCGCAGCGGCAATGAAATCGTCAAATACATTCTGTTTCTTGAGTTTCATGCCAGCTTCGTGCCAAGCTTCGCCATATTCGCCACCGCCCCGCAGGTTGGCCACCACGTAGACGCCACCCCGCTCTAGCCAAACCAGATTCGAGACGGAAAACGCAGGCGTCAGCGACACATTAAAGCCCCCGTAACCGTAGAGCAGCGTCGGATTGTTGCCGTTCAGTTCCAGTCCCTTGCGATGGGTGATGAACATCGGCACTTGAGTTCCGTCTTTGCTGGGGTAGAACACCTGCCGCGTTTCATAGTGATCGGCCTCAAATTGAAGCTGTGGCTGTTTGAACAGGCTGCTTTCGTTGGTCAGCAAGTTGTAACGGTAGATCATATTCGGCGTCACAAAGCTGGTGAAGCTGTAGAACGTTTCAGTGTCTTCCCGTTTGCCGCCAAAGCCACCGACGGAACCCAACCCCGGCAAGACCACCTCGCGCACCAAGCTTCCGTCTAAGCTGTGAATTTTCACCTGCGATCGGGCGTCCTTCAGGTAGGTCAACACAAACTGGTCATTCAGCACATTCACCCCCTGCAAGGTTTCCGCTGCTTGGGGAATGATTTCCCGCCAATGGGCCTTGTCCGGTTGGGTGAGATCGATCGCGATTACTCGACCCCTCGGCGCATCGAGATCCGTCTGAATCCACAAGGTCGATCCCTCGTTTTCAATCACCCCATAGCTGGCTTCCCAAGTGTTAATCAACTCCACCACGAGGGCGTCGGGCTGGGTTAAATCTTTGTAGAACAGCAGATTGCGGCGATCGGTGCCCTGCCAAACGGAAATGATTAAATAGCGCCCATCATCCGTCACGTAGCTGCCAAAGCCCCATTCTTTTTGATCAGGCCGTTCGTAAATTAACTGATCCGCTGACTGGGGCGTGCCCAAACGGTGGTAGTAGAGCTTTTGGTAATAGTTGACAGCAGCAAATTGGGTTTGCTCGTTGGGTTCATCGTAGCGGGCGTAGAAAAAGCCTTGACCGTCCTTGGTCCAAGCGGCTCTAGAAAATTTTACCCACTGGACGCGATCGCTCAAATCCTGGCCGGTTGCAATCTCCCGCACCTGCCATTCCTGCCAGTCGGATCCGGATTTAGAAATCCCGTAGGCCAGCCGTTTACCGTCATCGGTAATGGCAATGCCCGACAGCGCCACGGTTCCATCTTCAGAGAGCTGGTTGGGATCTAGCAAAACCTTGGGTTCCGCGTCTAAGGTTTCCAAGGTATAGAGAACACTTTGGTTTTGCAACCCATCATTTTTGTAATAGAAATAGCGATCGCCCCGCTTAAAGGGCAGGCCATACTTTTCGTAATTCCACAGCTTGGTCAAACGGGCTTGAATCTCCGATCGCTGGGGAATGGTTTCTAAATAATCGAACGTCACTTTATTTTGGGCTTCCACCCAGGCTTGGGTCTCGGCAGAATCTGCATCTTCCAACCAACGATAGGGGTCACTCACAGCAACCCCATGGTAATCGTCTACTTGGTTGACGGTTTTACTGGTTGGATAGATCAAACTTGTTTGAGATGTATTGGTTTGAGATGTATTGGTTTGAGATGTACTGGTTTGAGATGTGCTGGCCTGGGTCATGGTGTTCAGTGAAAGACTTATCGTTAGCAGCAAACCGAGCAGAAAATTCAGCAAATACTTCACGCTCAAAAACAATGGAATAGTGACGAGGAACTCTAGAGCGACGCCTTCTGGCAAGTCACTTTGTTACGGGTGAGAAGAGAAAGTGGCTAGGATGATTAGTGACTAGGGCGATTAGTGACTGGGACGATCGGGATCAAGACGATCGTTGACGGGTAATGTCGATCGTAATTTTTCCGCCAAAGTCAGGGATTGGGGCCGCAGGTTTGTGTAGTCGGACGCGCACCTCGTGAACTTTGGGAAGCACCAGAATGCTATCCGCGATCGCCGTCGCTAACCGTTCAACTAAAGCGAACTTGGACTGTTTGACGATCGTTTTGGTTTGTTCAATCACCTGGCGATAGTCCAGCGTGTCGTCTAGATGATCGGTCTGTCCTGAGATTGATAAATCTAAGGCGATCGTTAAATCCACCTCAAACCATTGCCCAAGAACCGTTTCTTCTGGCAAAAATCCAGTGTAGCCGTAGCAGCGAATATTCGTCAGTTCAATTCGATCCATGGAGTTTCTAGGCTGTAATGATGTCCTAATATTTTCCATTGGCATTGGCTGAAATCGTCTCCCAATCCAGCCTGAAATTGTCACAAAAAAAGCCCAGAAATCTCTGGGCTTGAAATTCTTAAGTAACTAGGCTTCGTCCGCTGAAGGTCCCCAGCTTTCCTTGGGAGGTGGGGGTTCCACAGGCCGGAAATCGACATAATCCGCAGGCGGTTCATCGCTGGGCGATCGACGGGGTTTTACATCTTCTACCGGTCGCCGCCGCCGAGGACGAGGTACCTCAATATCGTTGTTGTCTAGAGTATCCATACCCCGATTATCCATGCCTCGATTACTGCGATCGGGGGCGCTGGAACGGGATGGAATACTCCGGGGCGCGGGGGGTTCATCTTCCCAGCTGTTGGACTCGCGACGATCGCGGCGAGGTGTATCCATCGTAGGCAACTCTGTGGGATAGTCATCATCCACCCGAGAGCGACGACGGGACGGTGGCCGATCTTCTAGATAGCGATCGCGCTCTGTGCGCCGACGACTGCTGCGATCATCCAAATCATCGCGACGATCGCCCCGCACTTGGCGACGGGGTTCCCGATCGTCCAGTCCTCCCATTGCGCCATAACTATCTTCAAACCCAGCCCGATAATTGCGAGGTGGCAAATCGTAGTCCCGAGGATTTCCTCCCGCTTTGGGGTTTGTATCCGGAGTCCGCTTGCCGATCGACTCAAGAATCAAGGCAATAAACATCCCTGTAAAAATCACCGACTGCAATGAGTGTTGCAGTGTTGCCCCTAGATCAACTAGCGACAAAATCCCTACAGAGAGTGCCAAAAAGGCATAGACCACATCCGAATCACGCTTGCAACCTGGCTTGAACCGCTCTAGAAAGAACAGAAAAACCGCAAACAAAATCAAGATGATGCCTAGTAGGAGTGGAACGGGAGTACCGAAATTCACAGTGAATTCCTCGTCAGGATGAATTGCTGGTTCAGCAAGAGTCTGTTCTATGTTAGCGACTTACTGGGGCCTCGGAACGGGAAAATCGCTCCCATACAAAAAACCTCAGCCCACGATCGATCCCGCGATCGTACACTGAGGCTCATACGTAAAAGATTGAATGCCGGAGTAATCGGGACATCCCCTGACCACCCTAGCCAGATCAACTAGACTATGAGCGAGAGATTTTATCTTGTTGGCTGACGAGAATGAGAGCAGCCAAAATTCCACCAACCACAACCGCTCCGTACAGTAAGCCCCAGAAGAAATTTGCTAAAGATGGCGTCATAATTCGATCCCGGAATCCTTATAATTCAAGTTGTCTAAATTCTAGGGGTTTGCGGAGCTAGGAGCAAGAGGCAAGCCCTAAGGGGCGCGTAATTAGGTACAATTAAAGTTACAAAGCTTTACATTTCAGAACATTTACCAATTAGGACGTGACAGGTATGTCCATGTTAGAGATTGCAAATCTAGCCTTGGGAATTGGTCTTGGGGGCATGATTTTTCTCTTCATCTTCCGCATTGTGTTGACCTGGTATCCCCAAGTTGATTTAACTCGATTTCCCTTTAATGTCGTTGTGTTACCTACTGAACCTTTTTTAGGGGTTACTCGGAAGGTGATTCAGCCGATCGGCGGCGTAGATATTACCCCTATTCTCTGGGTGGGAATTTTGAGCTTGGCACGGGAAATTCTGCTGGGCCAGCAAGGACTGATGACAATGGCGTTGAAGTAAACGGCGTTGAAGTAAACGGCGTTGAAGTGAAGAACTAGGGCGGCGTAACGACGCAAAGGTAAACGACGCAAAGATAAAGGTGCGATCGTCCGCTGCCGAACTCCTCAAACAACTGGGCGATCAACTCTGGAAACGCCAATTGATGCCCGATCGTGCCTTACTCCGGCAATCGATCGGGGTCAATGCCCTGCGATATTAAATGCGTTAAGCTGAGCATAACCCCTCCCTGAGGTTTCGCTGATGACAATTTCAGCTACTAATCTCACAACCGAAAACCCATCTGTAGAGATCGCCAGTGACAGCGATTGGAAGGATGTTGTGGTGCCTCCTGGGGACTTATACAGTGACGAGCCACCCTTGGAAAGTTCTCTACATTTGCAGCAACTGGTACTGCTACTGAAATGTCTCGAATGGCTGTGGCGCGACAGAACAGATTATTTCTGTGCTGGAAACCTCACGATTTACTATAGCCCGCGTCAACGCAAGTCAGAAGATTTCCGGGGGCCGGATTTCTTTGTTGTTCTGGGGGCTGAAAAACGTCCGCGTAAGAGTTGGGTTGTATGGGAGGAAAATGGTCAATATCCCCATGTGATTGTCGAGTTATTGTCAGATTCAACGGCTACCACCGATCGCGGTTTCAAAAAACAACTCTATCAAGACACGTTTCGTACCCTTGATTATTTTTGGTTTGATCCAGAAAGTCTGGAATTTCAAGGCTTTCACCTAGTCGATGGACAATATGAAGCGATCGTCCCAAATGCCGCAGGGCTGCTATGGAGTCAACAGTTAGGATTGTATTTAGGTGTTTATGAGCAGCAGTTACGGTTTTTCACCGCGTCAGGGGAATTAGTTTTGACCCCAGAGGAATCCCACGATCGGCTAACGGAATCCCACGATCGATTGGCAGCAAAATTGCGCGAGTTGGGCGTTGATCCAGATGCATTAGGCTAATCGATAAGTTGTCCTACTCCGGCAATCGATCGGGGTCAATGCCCTGCGATCGTAAATAGGCTTCCAATCGCTCCCGCTGCGCTTGTTCTCGATCGGCCCGTTCTTCCGCACTCAAGTAGCGATTACCCTTGGCATCAAACCACGTCAAAAGCTCTTTCTCAATCCCGCCGATCGTCTTTTGATAGCGTCCAATTCCCAATCCCACTTCCGGCATCCAGTAAGGCTCACCAATTTGCAGCCGATATTCGCCCTCAACTAATTTGTAGAGTTCAAACGGTTGATGCCTGTCCCGTTGCCAAAACTCCGGATTATAAATCAAGTAATATAAAACGCCCAAATTGGCATAGAGAGAGCGCTTCTCGTCATACTCATCCCCCGGACGATGGGACACCATTTCCAAAACAAAAATGGGAACAACCTCATTTTCTTCCCAGGTTGCATAGCTGCGACGTGACTTGCCACCTTTTTGGCGTTCAACCCCGAGACTCAAGAAGCCATCCGGCATGACGGGCACCCTCGGACTCACCCCAGTCGTGTGATAAATCGCCATATCAGCCCCAAAGTATCAATCCATCCGATTGCCCCAAAGGCTCGTCAGAAGTAGCAGAAGTAAATTGGGCAATAGATTCTGATCTTCATTATCCACCGGCGTATCATCCGAACAAGGTAATTCTTCGGTCGAAGGAAGCGGGTATTTCAGGTGGGCGGTCATTATCGCGAACCAACTCCTGAAGTAGATGGGTAATACTCACCAGTATAAAGTAGTCAATAATTCGCGAGCTCGATTGCTTCAGGCCGTCGCCCAGCCCTCCACAAACTTGGCTATCAACCCTAACAAGTATCAACCCTAACAATGCTTGCACCGCGACTCTGGCAATCGATCGAGCTCAGTGTGATTGTGTTACGATCGACCTATTCTTGAAGCGATGACCCATGGGCATTCTCACGATTGATGAACGGGGTCGGATGCCGTTTCTTGCTGCCTTAGGCGATCGCACCATCAGAGGGTGAACTGACTCGACATTGCCTCAAAAAAACTGACAATTAGCCAAACTATGGATGCTTTTTCCCTGGTTCCTCCCGCTTGGACAGAAGCGGCGGTTCATGCCCGTGGTTTCCAATGTCCAACCTGTGCTAAGTCCCCTCGGGAAGCCAAGCAAGTCTGGCTCAACCGTCGATCCCCCGTGTATACCGATGACGGTCGCAAGTATCAGGAATTTTATCAGTGTGATTGCACCACGGTTTGGTGGGCTTGGAGCACCGATCGGCCTCAGCCCGACTGTTCATCTGACTAGGGTTAGCTTGCGATCGCTACAGGTTCCTGAAATAAGGGCACGGTAAACGTCACCGTTGATCCAAGACCTTCCCCCATACTGTAAAAATTAACTTCACCCCCCATTTCGTGGACTAACGTTTGAGAAATGGCCAAACCTAAGCCTGTCCCACCATATCGGCGCGTCAAAGACCCATCAATTTGACTAAAGGACTGGAAAAGGCGATCTTGCTTTTCTAACGACACGCCGATTCCCGTATCTGCCACTCGAATCATCACCAAACCAGGGCATTCCTGATTTTGTACCGTCGTCTTTTTACGGACAAATTCGGTGCTGATGGTAATGCCGCCTTCATGGGTGAACTTGACCGCATTGCCTACAAGGTTAATCAAGACTTGATAGAGCCGCTGGTAGTTGGCGTAGACAATCACCTCATCGTGGGTGCTGGGCATTTGCAGGTCAAAGGTGAGTCCTTTTTGCTTGGCGGACGTAGCCTGCGATCGCTCAAGTTGCTGGAGGACTTCGTTTAAGTTCACTGGACTGAGATCAATCTGGAGCTTGCCTGCTTCAATTTTGGCCAGATCCAACACATCGTTAATAATGTCCAGCAAATGCTCCGCTGACTTCAGCGCTTCTTCCAAGAATTCTCGCTGTTCCTCGGGATCGTCCGCCATTCCATCCATGATCAACTTCAAAAAGCCAATCATGCCATTCAATGGAGTGCGCAACTCGTGGGACGTATTGGCCAAAAACTCACTCTTGAGCCGAGACGCTTCCTCCGCCCGCTCGCGGGCGTCTTCTAGCGCTTCTTGTTTCCGGACTAAGCTATGGTTGACCCGTTGCAATTGCTGGAAGAGGCTGGCATGGGCGATCGCGGTTCCAACTTGATCGGCCAATTCTTCTAAAAATGCGGTTTCGGCCTCTGTCCAAGGTTGGTTGACGTTGCAACGACAGAGAACAATGAAGCCATTGGGTTGATCCTGGTGCCCCGTCGCAACAACGAGGCGATCGTAGAGCACATCTTCCAAGGGCACGGCATCCGCAATGACGCAACAATCATCCAGCAGGCTGTTGACTTCAAAATGCACTTCTGCCGGGGTGGGACGCAAACTGTCCAAGGCTTTTTGGAAACTAATATCTTGGTTGAAATCCACAACTCCATTGACCCAAGACCGTAACCCTTCTTGATGGTATTCCGCTTCCACCCGCGCAGTAGATTGGCCCGAATCGATCGAGTAAATCAGGCAACGGCTAACTCCCAACGCCTGCCCTAGTCCATCTACAGTCTGCTGATAGATGGTTTTAAGATCCAAGGTACGACGAATGCTCCAGGCAATCCGGGTTAGCAGACGATGGTACAAGTCTGGGCAAGTACCAAGATTCGTGGTGGACGACACGACACCGGGAGAATCGATCGGAGCTGCCATGGCACAATCTTTTAAGGATGACTAATCAAACATTGTCAACTCTAGTTTGAGTAAGGAAAGTCCCTTGAGCAAGAGGGGCTTGAGCAAGGAAGTCACGCCTTTCTGATCTAAAGTTACATACATCTATCTAGTGTTAACTCAGAGTTGCCCAAAATGGCACATTAATCTGAGGACTCTGGAATCTGAGGCCCCTGAGTTTAGCCCAGAATACTGAACCCGATCGCAGAGTTTCCCAATCACATCAACAGAAAGTATTAAAATATCTTAAGCAATCTGCCCTGGTGGATTGTCTCCAGCTGCAACTATTTTGTTTGCCCTTGTTTTGCTTTCTCTTTGGATGCATTAAAGTCCTATGACCGACGTACCCGTCAACCGAATTCGTAACTTCTCTATCATCGCTCACATTGATCACGGCAAATCCACCCTGGCCGATCGGCTCCTGCAAGACACCGGCACCGTGGAAGCTCGGGAGATGAAGGAGCAGTTCCTGGACAACATGGACTTGGAACGGGAGCGTGGTATCACCATCAAGCTGCAAGCTGCTCGCATGAAATATCGGGCACAGGATGGTCAGGACTATATCCTCAACCTGATTGACACACCGGGGCACGTAGACTTTTCCTATGAGGTTTCGCGATCGCTAGCGGCCTGCGAAGGAGCTTTGCTGGTGGTGGATGCATCCCAGGGAGTGGAAGCACAAACCCTGGCCAATGTGTACTTAGCGTTGGAACACAATCTGGAAATTATCCCGGTTCTGAACAAAATTGACCTGCCGGGGGCGGAACCCGATCGCGTCCGCGAAGAGGTGGAAGAAGTCGTCGGCTTGGATTGCAGCGACGCAATTTTAGCCTCTGCTAAAGAAGGCATTGGTGTACCCGAAATCTTGGAAACGATCGTTCGCAAAGTGCCGCCCCCCCAGGACACGATCGATCAACCCCTACGGGCTCTCGTGTTTGATAGCTATTACGATGCCTATCGTGGGGTGGTGGTGTACTTCCGCGTGATGGATGGCGTGGTCAATGTCGGTGACAAAGTCCGCTTCATGGCCTCCGGCAAGGAATATGTCATTGATGAATTGGGGGTACTGGCTCCAACTCAAGTGCGAGTTGATAGTCTCCATGCTGGGGAAGTGGGATATCTAGCCGCTTCGATTAAAGCTGTCGGGGACGCTCGGGTGGGCGACACCATTACGATCGCCACGAAGGCTGCCCCCGATCCCTTACCGGGCTACGTCGAAGCCAAACCCATGGTCTTCTGCGGCCTCTTCCCCACTGATGCTGACCAGTTCCCCGATCTACGGGAAGCGCTAGATAAGTTACGGCTCAACGATGCAGCCCTCAGCTTTGAACCGGAAACCTCGAGTGCGATGGGGTTTGGGTTCCGCTGCGGCTTCCTAGGGCTCCTGCACATGGAGATTGTCCAAGAACGGTTGGAGCGGGAATATAACCTCGATCTGATCACCACTGCGCCCTCGGTGGTCTATCGCGTCACCACGATTAAGGGTGAAGTGCTGCTGGTGGATAACCCCAGCCATTTACCTGACCCCCAGTACCGCGAAAAAATTGAAGAACCCTACGTCCAAGTCGATATCATCACGCCGGAAACCTATGTGGGCACGTTGATGGAACTTTGCCAGACGCGGCGCGGGATCTTTAAAGATATGAAATACCTGACGCCGGGACGCACCACGTTAATCTACGAAATTCCCCTGGCGGAAGTGGTGACAGACTTTTTTGACCAGATGAAATCCCGATCGCGTGGCTATGCCAGCATGGAGTACCAGCTCATCGGCTATCGAGAAAATAATCTGGTGCGCTTGGACATTCTGATTAATGGTGATCCGGTGGATCCCTTAGCCACGATCGTGCACCGCGATAAAGCCTATGGGGTCGGTCGGGCTTTGACGGAAAAATTGAAGGAACTGATCCCACGACACCAGTTCAAAATTCCTATTCAGGCGGCGATCGGCAGCAAAGTCATCGCCAGTGAACATATTCCAGCCCTGCGGAAGGACGTTTTGGCCAAGTGCTATGGAGGGGATATCTCTCGTAAAAAGAAATTACTGCAAAAGCAAGCTAAAGGTAAAAAGCGCATGAAGGCGATCGGTACCGTTGATGTGCCGCAGGAAGCCTTCATGGCAGTGCTAAAGATTGGCCAGGAAAACAAAGGCTAGTCGATTTCACTGATGACTGTATCAAGCTTTCATAAATTATTCTGGAAGGGCGGACACAGGTAGCGACTTATGCTAGCTTGCCTGTGTCATCGGGATTGATTGAGAGATTGCTGTAAAAGTTTTATCGCAGAGTGTCTGAAGGCAAAATTTGAAGGCAAAAACTTAGTCTTGTATCCACTCCATCATGGGCGTTTCCAGACTCGCTTTTTTCGAGAGAGTTGACCGGATTAATGATCGGATGGACAGAATCTGTACTCACGACCCTTACAACGTACAATTATGCGAATTTTAGTGACAGGCGGCGCAGGCTTCCTTGGTTCCCATTTGATCGATCGGTTAATGGTGGCTGGTCATGAAGTGATCTGTCTTGATAACTTTTATACAGGTAACAAGCATAATGTTGGTCAGTGGCTCGGAAATCCTAATTTTGAGCTGATTCGCCATGATGTAACGGAGCCGATCCGCTTAGAAGTGGATCAAATTTACCACTTGGCTTGTCCAGCATCGCCAGTTCACTATCAATACAATCCCGTCAAGACCATTAAAACCAATGTGATGGGAACGCTCAACATGTTGGGGTTAGCAAAACGGGTAAAAGCCCGCTTTTTCTTGGCATCCACGTCTGAAATTTATGGCGATCCGGAAGTGCATCCTCAGCCTGAAGAGTATCGCGGGAATGTTAACCCGATCGGGATTCGCAGTTGTTATGACGAAGGTAAACGGGTCGCAGAAACGTTGGCTTTTGACTACCATCGCCAAAATGATGTGGATATCCGAGTGGTGAGAATTTTCAATACCTACGGCCCCCGCATGTTGGAAAACGATGGTCGTGTGGTGAGCAACCTCATCGTCCAAGCTCTCCAGGGCATTCCCTTAACCGTCTATGGAGATGGGTCGCAAACTCGTAGTTTTTGCTACGTCTCGGACTTGGTTGAAGGCTTCATTCGCCTGATGAACAGTGATTACATTGGCCCGGTCAACTTGGGAAATCCCGGGGAATACACCATTCTGGAATTGGCAAAAACGATTCAAGACATGATTAATCCCGATGCCCCCTTGAAGTTTGAGCCTCTGCCCCAAGACGATCCTCGCCGTCGCCAACCGGACATTACCCTCGCCAAGACGCAGCTTGGTTGGGAACCGAAAGTGCCTTTAAAGGAAGGCTTACACTACACGATCGAAGATTTTCGGCAACGCTTAGGCGATCGAGTAGCGGCAGCAGCGGTCATGGGTCGATAGCCGCGCATTGGCACTGAATTCTTCCCACTGAATCTTTGACGCTGAAGGATTGACATTTAAGCATTGGCCAATGGGGACAATTCCCACTGGTCAATTTCTACTAGTCAATTTCTACTAGTCAATTCACAGCAGCAAATTCCCAACAAATGGTAGTCCTCGGTAGTTTAAAGATTTTGGGGGCACGCTATTAAGTAAAGGGTATGAGCGAAGGTTGACTCAAGTCTCAGTCAAAAGGATTCAGTAACGCCTTCGTAGTTTGTTGTTGTTGTAACTTTCCCTTTGAGGACTTTCTATGCGTGTTTGTGTAATTGGGACAGGATACGTGGGCTTGGTCACCGGTGCTTGTCTCGCCCATGTGGGGCATCATGTCATCTGTGTGGATAACAATGAGGCTAAAGTGAACCTCATGAAGTCTGGACAGTCTCCCATCTTCGAACCGGGATTGTCTGAGATTATGCAAGCTTCGATCCAGTCAGGTCGGTTGGAGTTCACCACAGATTTGGCAGCAGGGGTTGATCACGGGCAAATTCTCTTCATTGCCGTTGGCACACCTGCTTTACCCACTGGCGAAAGTGACACCCGTTATGTTGAAGCTGTGGCCCGAGGCATTGGTGCTAACCTCAAGCCGGAAAGCGGCTACAAAGTGATTGTGAATAAATCCACCGTGCCGATCGGTTCTGGGGATTGGGTTCGGATGCTGGTTTTGGATGGGGTGGCTGAACAACAGGCGGCAGAACCCGTTTTAGCGGGTGTGGGAGCAGCAGACAGTCGCCCTAGCCTGAATGAACCAGAATTTGATGTCGTGAGCAATCCAGAATTTCTGCGGGAAGGGTCTGCGGTCTATGACACCTTTAACCCCGATCGCATTGTCCTGGGTGGCAATAGCGAAAAGGGCATCAGCCTCATGCAGCAACTCTATCTACCAATTATCAATCGAGAGTTTGCAGAAGAGAAAGATCTATCTCCTGTCCCCGTAGTGGTGACTGACCTCAGCTCGGCAGAAATGATTAAGTATGCCGCCAATGCGTTCCTGGCCACCAAGATTAGCTTCATTAACGAAGTGGCGAACGTCTGCGATCGGGTCGGGGCAGATGTGACCCAGGTTGCCAAAGGTATTGGGCTAGATTCCCGGATTGGCAGCAAGTTTCTGAATGCAGGCTTGGGTTGGGGGGGCTCCTGCTTCCCGAAGGATGTTTCAGCCCTCATCCATACCGCTGACGACTATGGCTACGAAACCCAGCTTCTGAAGGCTGCGGTGAGTGTCAATGAACGCCAAAAGATGGTTGTCATTGAGAAACTACAACAGGTGTTGAAAATTCTCAAAGGGAAAACCGTTGGGTTGCTAGGTCTGACCTTTAAACCGGATACCGATGATCTGCGGGATGCTCCAGCTCTGGTGTTGATTGAGAACTTGACTCGATTGGGCGCTAAGGTGAAAGCCTATGACCCCATCATTTCCCAAACTGGGATGCGCCATGGCCTGTCGGATGTCGTTGTTGAAACTGATCCAGAACGCCTCGCAGATGGGTGTGATGCCCTCGTTCTCGTCACTGAATGGCGCGACTTCCAACACTTGGAATACGGCAAAATGGCTAAGTGTATGAATGCTCCCATCATCATTGATGGTCGTAACTTCTTGGATCAGACGGCATTGGAAGGGGTCGGCTTCCGGTATGTTGGCATTGGTCGCTAACAATCGCTAACTGGTGCTTCTAATCGAGCGCTTGCGATCGCCCAAATTCAACTATCGTTAATCTGAGCCAACGATCTAACGTTGGCTCAGGTTTCGCTTTGACTGTCTTTTTGAGGCTGTGAGGATCAAAATTTTGAGGCGTACCTAGGCGAATGGCCGAAGAGGTCGCCTCACATTTTTAATGTTGCGGGTTTAATGTTGCGGGGCTGTATAAGCTGCTTCAGGAGCACTCCCTAGCGCTCGATCGTTCAAAGTTTGCAGAGCTTGCGTTAAATCGGCGGTCAGCGATCGTGCATCTTGTTTACTATGGCCTGTCATGTATTGACTCACGGATAGCGGTGGCCCAATTTCAATGCGCACTGCCGTTCGGCAAGGGACTTGGGGGTCACTGTACTGGAGGTGCATAGGCACAATTTGAATCTGGCTACCCGGCTTCAGGGTTTCCGCTTGCAGGGCTAGACGCGCAAGGCCCGGTTTCAGAGGATTGATGTAGGGATCTCGAAAAATATTGCCCTCTGGGAAAATGACCAGCATTTCTCCCGCTTCTAACAGGTCAATCCCGTGGCGCAGGCTGGAAATCCCAGGTCGCTTAGTATCGATCGGAAATCCCCCTAAGCGTCGAATAAACCAACCTTGCACACCCGTCACTTCATCCGCAGTCACCATGAAGCGGAGGTGTCTACCCGTGACGTGTTTACCGGCTGCAAAGGGAACAAGAATAGCATCCCAGCGGGAACGATGGGTGGGGGCCAAAATAACAGGCCCAGTCGTGGGTAAATGTTCCTGACCGACCACCTTAATGTGGCTAAAGTAAGCAGGTAAAACAATCCGATGCCCTAGTGGATAGACGATCGGGGCGAGCCAAGGGGATAAACGAGAACTCACAGTGGCGTTCCGGACAGTACGGGGTGGATGCAGAGACAACTGAGACAACCAATTTCGAGACGCTAAAATTGGACGGACTAATCGGGCTACGATCGGTTGAGTTGCTTGACGGACACGCTCCAACCGAGTGACGTCAGCCTGAATCGGAGTAGACTCATCCATCAATTCGGATAGGCTATCTTCTGATACAGCCTCCATGGATGATGGTTCGTGACAAAGGTGACCAGATTGAAAAACAACCATCTCGTTGATGTCCCTGGGCAAAGTCAAGCCATTATCCTACAACCCGTTATAGGGAGTAGGGCAGATTCTAGCTGAGGCAAAGTACTGCAAAGGCATGGTGTAGCTTCTAGGCTAGTCGTTACCAGAAGCCCAATGATCAAAGAACGGGACAGTTCCTGGGCTGTCATGATTCACCAATTCGAGGTATGGACGGGGGATTAAAACGTTCCAATCTTCCCACGAAAATTTCCAACAGGCGAGTCTTGACAATCTAAAACCATTCTTTTACATTATTAACAGTGAGCGCAAGCGCGCTAGTTCAGGCCCCCATCGTCTAGAGGCCTAGGACACCTCCCTTTCACGGAGGCGACGGGGATTCGAATTCCCCTGGGGGTATTTAAAAAATATTAGATAGGCGAGGATAAACTTTATCCTCGCCTTTCTGTCATGTCAGATATTTTGGTCAGTGTTGTCATTAGTATTTTGATTGGATTGAGGATCCGTTACTAGAACTCTCTGAAGACCTAGACAGTTGGAAGACCTAGAAAATTGGTGAAATCTGGAAACAAGTAGGGTTGAGAAATGAGGTTGAGAAAAAAATTGGCTTAAAGGCTTGCATCTCCCAAAGTTTTGCGTTATAAATACTAAGGCGAAAGCGCAAGCGCGCTAGTTCAGGCCCCCATCGTCTAGAGGCCTAGGACACCTCCCTTTCACGGAGGCGACGGGGATTCGAATTCCCCTGGGGGTATTCATCTAAAATAGTTAAGCGGTTGGGGAGCAAGCATCTTCAACCGCTTTTAAGTTTTGCCCGTTACTGCCATAGCCTTTAGTTGGCGTTGCCTATCAGGTTAAATGCAGCCCAGTCACTTGGGTGAGGGTACTTCTTTCTAGTCTCCAACATGGCTTGACGTAGGGCTTGAGCCTTTTGGGATGGGTCTACCTTGAGACGTTGATAAAACTCTGTCATAAGGAAGGCTGTACTTTCATCCTTCACATTCCATAGAGAAACGACCACGCTGGGTACCCCTGCAATAAACAACGATCGCGAGAGTCCAATCACGCCATCGCCTGTGATGTCCCCCCGTCCGGTGCTACAGGCGCTCAGAACGGCTAAATCGGCTTTGAGTTTTAAATCCAGGATTTCACCAGCAGTTAAAAAGCCATCATTGCCTGCTGAAGGGGTGAGCGCGATCGCACCAGGCACTTCACCTCGGAAGGTGTCGAGTAATCCATGGGTTGCGAGATGAATCACGCTAGCAGTTTTGATTTGTTTCAGGACTTGAGTTTTCGTTGCTTGGCGGCCAATGAGGGCAGAACTTTGTAGGAGTTGGGCAATTTGGGTCGCTTCCTGCTCGGCACCGGGTAAGGACTCCAAAGGCTCGTTATTGTAGGTTGGCATCTGCGGATTTCCCACAATCAGCGGTGCAGCGAGCGGCGTCGATCGAGCGGAGGATGACGTAAGTTCGATCGCTTGTAAAGCAGGTGCAGTGGCGATCGTATGACGGAGGATGAGGGAATTACCTTGCCCATCCTCCAAGGCCGCAAAGGGCACTAGAAATAAAGCACCTTGGGGAACAAAGATGACCAAATCCTCGGGATTGGTTGGTAAATCCTGGGTAATGGGGGCAATCAGCAGATTGTGAAGGTGGTGTAGGTTATTGACTAAGCCCCGGGCCATTGTATTTGGCTGTTGGGTAATGGTGATCTTGGCACGACCTCTGACGCCTAGTTCATCTCGACTGTCTTGGATCAGGGTTGCGATCGATTCAGGGGCTGTGTTGCGATAGAAGCGCACGGTTCCATCGGGCTTGATCACCCAAATATAAACTTCCTGGTTGCCAATCAGGGAATATTGCACCAAGGTGGCATTGAGCCTTTGGGCAATTTGACGTATTTCTTGGATTTTTGGGACCGTGCCTAATAACGGTTGACTTTGGTTAAGCTGTTGGCTTTGGTTAAACGGTTGGCTTTGGTTAAACGGTTGACTTTGGTTACCCAGCCGACTGGCGAGAAGTTCGACAAAAGCCCTTGCCCGTCCCCGTTCTGCGGCTTCCAAGGCAGCTTCTGGTTTTTGTTGCAGAATCAAGGCGGTTTGCAGCAACTCATAGGTTGATTTTTGGGTTTCAAACAGTGACACCCGATCGAAATCTGTGAGGCCGGGACGTTGCGATTCCCAGAGTTGTGCGGCTTGGCTGAGGAGATCGACTGCGGTAGCCGATCGCTGCTTCTGAATTTGCACCGCCCCCAGGAGTGTGAGGGCTTTCGCCGTTGTGGCATGGTTCCCCAGCCGTTGGGCTAGGGCGATCGCAGCTTGTAAATGCTGTTCCGCTAGCTGAAGATTCCGGCGATCGAGGGCGACTTTGCCTAACTCCGTTAATAGTTCTGTTTCTTCGGGTTGTAATTTGAGTTGTTTGGCAAGGGTCAGTCCGGTTTGTAAGGTCTGTAGTGCCTCAGGGCTACGATTTTGCTGAACGTACAGACGACCCAGTTGTTTCAGCGTACCAATTTCCGTGCGTCGGCTACCCAATTCCCGATGTAGCAGGAGGGCTTGCTGGAGGGTTTGTTCCGCCCGGGGCAGTTGTCCCATGTCTAAATACAAACTGCCTAATCCGCTGAGGGCAACGGCTTCATGAATTTTGCTGCCCATTTCGCGAGCCATCGTTAAGGCCCGATCGTACAATTCCTGGGCTTTGGCATAGCGCCCCAGGGTGCGATAGGCAAACCCAAAACTGACCAAGGTGCCCAGTTCCGCTGGACGATTGCCGATCGCTCGATGAATGTCCAATGCCTGCTGATGATAGGTTAAACCTTTGGCGTACTGGGCTTGATCCCCATAGAGGCGGCCAATGTTGTCTAAATTAATGGCCTCCAGGTTTTTCTCGCCGATTTCTCGGGCAATCAGCAAGGCTCGCTGATGGTAATCCAGCGCTCTGGAATAATCGCCCAACGTGGCATAGAACACCGCAAAATTAGCAAAAGTCACCGCCTGCCCCGGACGATTGCCTGTGACTTGGTACAACATCAGGGCATGCTCATACTGCTGACGGGCGTTGGGATAATCTCCCAGGGTTTGCTGGGTTGACCCCAGGTTGTTCAAGACCGTCGCCTCATTATCGAGGTCGTTAATGGTTTGGGAGAGATATCGAGCTTGTTGATAGGTGGTCAGCGCTTGGGAATAATCGCCTTGCCGATCGTAGACTTGGCCAATGTTATTTAACGTGATGGCCATTTGGCTCCGGTTGTTGAGCGACTGGTGGATTTGCAAACTTTGTTGGTAGAGGGTAAGGGCTTGGGCATATTGCCCCAGATTGGTATAGAGATTGGCTAGATTATTCAGACTGGTGCCCTCATTACTTTTATCCCCCAAGGCTCGATCGATCATCAGCCCACGCTCATACAGACCACGGGCCGTTGAGTAATCCCCCAAGCGGACATAGCTATTTCCCAGATTGGTCAGCGATCGGCTTTCCAGCACCTTGCCCTGGTTCACCAGTTGGAGTCGCAGCTTGTTGAAACTTTCGAGCAAAACCGTCTCTGGCAGCTGTTTGGCATCGCAAAACTGACGCATGAAGCGATGGAGCGAGGAGTTTTCACCCCCTTGGGCCGCTTCGCAACTCCGCGCTAAGTTCCGAGAGGTAATCGCTTCACCATAGCGCGTTTGCATTTCCTGGGCGGTCTGTAACCCCTGGAGATAGCGCGCGATCGCCTGCGTATGATTGCCTTGACGGTTTTGTAGCGTACCCAGGTTATTGAGAATAGCGGCAATTTGTTGCCGATCGCCGCTCTGCTGAGCCATTGTCAGAGCTTTGTGATAAATGTCGATCGCGAGGGCCGTTTCTGACAAGTCATCATAGGTTCTGCCCAACGTTATCAGCAGAATCGATCTCAGCTCATGCGGGTCTGGCAATACCGTTAGAGCCTGTTTCAGGATGGGAATGGCTTGGCGATACTGCTGTTGCTCCCGTCGGAGATTGGCTAAAGCCAGTAACGAGAGTCCTTGGCCTTCGGGATCCGCCATGACTTGTGCAAATTCGAGCGCAGTTTGATAGGCTGCGCGGGCCCGATCGAACTGTCGTTGATGTTGTAATTCGGCACCTAATCCACTGTAAGCAATCCGTAAATTTGCGGTAATTCCTTGATACAGAGGATGGTCCTTAGACAACATTTGTCGCGCTTCTTGTAGAACTGCGATCGCGGCTTGATATTTTTCCTGCTGGTGATAAACTTGACCGATATTCCAAAGTGTTTGCGCAATCTTTGGTGTATCCCGCCGTTGGCGAAAGTCCTTCAGTGCATTTTGGTAGTGGTGTAGAGCGAGATCAAGGTTGCCTGCTTGGAGTGCGATGGTGGCTGCTTGCAGGGCTGGATGGGAGGTTTGAGGAGTGGATGCGACTTGGGCAAGGGTAGTGCCCGGAAAGAACAAGCCGATCGGCGTAGAGACCAAGAGAACCGTCATTGTTGCAAGTTCTACCCATTGCCGACCCATGGTCTTCTCCTTGGTGCATCGATTGCCTAGGCGCTATTTCTTTAATTTAAAATTGCTGCTCGCCAGATCAGTAATTTTCCGGAGAATGTCTTCCAGATTAGGTCTAGAGAAATAAGCCGTTGGATAGGAAAATCCCTGGTTGGTTGACCTGATTGGGAGAAGCTGAACGATCCAGTCTGTTTAAGGCTCCTGAAGGGGAGCTTGGTAGTTGAACTTCTTCCAAGGGAACTCTGAAATGAGTGGTTTTACGGATTGATTGGCTTCGCTGTGTAGGTGTGCAACGCCCTAGAGATCTTTATGCTCCAACTTCCTGGTTATCAAGTCTTGAATCCGCTGTATGTCGGAGCGAACTCCACCGTCTTTCGGGGCTGTCGGTTAGCGGATAGCTGTCCAGTGATTCTTAAAGCATTACAGATCACGTCTTCTGATCCGTTTGAGCAGTCGCGCTACCGTCAGGAATACGATCTACTGCAATTGCTTGACCCGATCGGGGGCGTCATTCAAGCCTATGACTGGGTCATGCATCAACAAGTTCCTATCATCATCTGTGAAGATTTTGGGGGCCAGTCGCTGGAAGATTTTCTAGTGCAGCAACCGTTGAGTTTGGAGCAATTTTTCCCGATCGCGATCGCCATTACCAACATCCTGGGGGAAGTCCACGCAGCCCAAGTCATCCACAAAGATCTCAACCCTGCCAATATCCTCATCCACCCGCAAACCCATGAAATCAAGCTGATTGACTTCGGGATTGCAACGTTATTGACCCGAGAAAATCCAGCGATTAAAAACCCCAACGGGTTAGAGGGCACCCTGGCCTACCTCTCACCGGAGCAGACTGGGCGCATGAATCGCCAGGTGGACTACCGCACCGATTTTTATTCCTTGGGGGCGACTTTCTACCGCTTACTCACTCGGCAGTTCCCCTTTGAAGCCAAGGATGCTCTGGAACTTGTCCATTGTCACCTAGCCCGCTTGCCCCAGCCTGTCCATGAGCTGAATGGGGCGGTGGCACCGATCTTGTCGGCGATCGTGGGCAAATTGATGGCTAAAACCGCTGAAGATCGCTATCAAAGTGCTTGGGGGATCCAAGCGGATTTGGAAACCTGTTGGCAACAGTGGCAAACACAACGGACGATCGCGCCGTTTGTGCTGGGTCAACAGGATGTTTCTAGCCAGTTTCAAATTCCCCAAAAACTCTACGGTCGGGATGGAGAGATTCAAACACTGCTGGCAGCCTTCGATCGTGTGGCGTCTCCACCGGAGAATCGGGTACCTAGTCACGCGGGGGGCAGCGAACTGGTTTTAGTGACAGGCTTTTCCGGCATTGGTAAGTCAGCCCTGGTGCAGGAGGTGTATAAACCGCTGACCCAGCGGCGGGGCTATCTGATTTCGGGCAAATTTGACCAAGTGCAGCGCAACATTCCCTATCGGGGGTTTGTGTCTGCTTTGTCTAGCTTGATTCAGGAGTTACTAAGCGAAACGGAAGCGGAACTCCAAAATTGGCGATCGCGATTGCAAGCGGCTCTCGGACAAAATGGCCAAGTGATTGTGGATGTGATTCCAGCGGTTGAGCTGATCATCGGCCCCCAGCCCCCTCTGGCCGATTTGCAGCCCTCCGAGGCTCAAAACCGCTTTAATTTAGTCTTTCAAAATTTCATTCAAGTTTTTGCCCAATTAGAACATCCCCTAGTTTTATTTTTAGATGATTTACAGTGGGCAGATAGTGCCTCCTTGAAGTTAATTCAACGGTTGCTAGTGGGCGACGATCGGCAAAATTTACTCTTAATCGGAGCCTATCGAAGCAATGAGGTGAATGCTAATCATCCGTTGCAGTTAGCGATCGAAGAGATTCAAAAAGCGCAAGGTCGAATTTCTCAAGTATCGCTCAATCCACTCGGGCTCAATGATGTTCAACAATTGATTGCCGACACGGTTAAAACGACGATCGAGGCCGTTGAAGATCTCGCTCAACTCGTTTTACAGAAAACAGAGGGGAATCCTTTCTTTTTAAATGAATTTCTAAAAACGCTGTATACCCAAAAACTCATTGACTTTGACACTCGTCAAGGGCAGTGGAATTGGGACTGTACCCAGATTCAAGATTGCGGCATTACAGACAATGTAGTAGAGCTGATGACACAACGGATTCAGCAATTGCCGTCCATGACCCAAAAAGCCTTGCAGATGGCTGCTTGTATTGGTGCCCAATTTGATTTAAAAAGTTTGGCGATCGTGATGCGCCAGTCCTGTAAACAGACCTTGCAGGATCTACAGGATGCCATTTCCGTAGAATTGCTCTACGGAATCGATCGCGTGATTCACCCAGAAACCTTAGAGAGTGATTTGCTAACGAGTGAATTGCTAACGATTGATTTTGAAAGCCAATTGCGCTATCGCTTTGTCCACGATCGCATTCAGCAAGCAGCCTATGGGTTAATTCCTGAGTCTGATAAACAGCGGATACATTGGCAAATTGGACAGTTGTTACTCGCACAGACTCCCCCGGAACAGCAGGAACAAAAGTTATTTGAATTGCTGAATCATTTGAATTTGGGGCGATCGTTTTTGACCAGTGAAGCCCAACGACAACAGGTGATTCAACTGAATTTGGAAGGGGGAATCAAAGCTAAACAATCCGCTGCCTATGAGCCAGCCTTGCAATATTTTGAAATCGCGGTGGAATTATGCCGTGATCAGGATTGGCAGGATCAGTTTGATTTGATCTGGCAGGTTCACCGTGAAATCGCTGAAGCTTGCTGCATTTGCTCACAGTTCGATCGGATGGGTCAATTCGCCGCGATCGCGCTCAGTCAAGAGCAAGATGTGTGGAAACAGGCAGAAATTCAAACGATTTGCATCCAAGCTGCGATCATGCAGAACCAACCCCTTCAGGCAATCCAAATCGCCCATCGGGTCTTGCGTCAAATGGGTCTACGGTTGCCGAAAAAACCGCACCAGGGTCATGTAATTTGGCAAATGTTAATCACCCAGGCCAAACTAGCGCGGAAAACGCCACAAGTGCTGCTAGATCTGCCGGAGATGCAAGATCCGAAAATGGATATGATGCTGAGTCTCATGGGTCGAGTGGGCGCAGCATCCTATTTTGCTTACCCCGAATTTACATCCATTCAGATGTTCAAATCGATTCAAATTGCGTTGAACCATGGCACTCATAGTAACTCCAGCGGTAACTATGCCACCTATGGCCTCGTGCTCTGCGGTGTTTTAGGAAAGATCCCAGAAGGCTATAAGTTTGGCAAACTGGGCATGGATTTGGCCAATAAGCACCCGTTAAACCGTGCATCTGTAATGACCAAGTTTGTATTTAATTTCCTGATTCGCCACTGGCAAGATCCCTTACATTCCCTCATTCCTGAGTTCACAGAAGGATACCAGAACGCCCTAGTGGTTGGAAATCTAGAGTACGCAGCTTATTTTCTATTTAGCCGCTGCAATCTCAAGTTTTTAGCAGGTCGGGACTCCTTGGTTGATTTGATACAAGACCTGAAGGACTGCACGGAGACGATCGATCAATTGAATCAAGTGGCGACAGGGCGATGGATTCGGGCAACGTTGCAAGTGGTACAAAATTTCTTACAGCCTTCTGATAATCCCCATTTGTTACAGGGGGAGTTCTACCACTTGCCAGACATGCGGCCCTTGCATGAAGCGGCTAACGATCGCACGATCATTTTCCAAGCCTATTTCTATCAGGCGATGCTAGCCTATCACTTTAGACAGTGGGAGACCGCGATCGAAGCGATTCGTTTGACGAAGCAATTTGCAGATTCAGCCATTTCTTCTCCTGTCATTTCAATTCTGAATTTCTACGAATCCTTAACGCATTTATTTGGTTATTCCCAATCGTCTAAACAGCAGAAAAAACAGATATTAAAAGTAGTCAAGGCTAATCAGAAAAAGTTAAAGGAATGGGCTAAACATAATCCCAACAGTTGTCTCCATAAATTCCATTTAGTCGAAGCGGAACGGCAGCGCCTGCTGGGAAATCCCATTCAAGCCATGCAGCACTATGAACAGGCGATCGCCCTTGCCTATGACCATGGCTATCATCAGGAATCCGCGCTGGCCAATGAACTGGCTGGACAGTTTTACTTGCAACTCAATCAACCCGTTCCCGCGAAGGTTTACTTGGAAAAAGCTTGTGCAGATTACCAATATTGGGGCGCGATCGCCAAAGTGGAATGGTTAAGAACGACCTATCAGGACTGGTTAGCCCCGGTTGGGCTGGGAGCCCAGGCTGGAGGGACAACGATGAGCAATACCATGACACTGTCCCAGGGGACTTTATCCACCACCGATCGTGGCAATTTCCTAGATTTAGATACCGTGGTCAAGGCCGCCCAGGTGATGACGGGCGAAATCGTTTTAGACAAACTCCTGTCTAAACTGATGCAAATTTTGATTGAAAATATGGGAGCGCAAATTGGGTATTTGATTCTAGAGTCCAAGGGGCACCTCTGTATCGAAGCAGAAGGCTCGATTGATCAGGCGCAAATCACCGTGTTACGAGGCATTCCTGTCGAGGATTCAGTGAGTTTGTCAACCGCGATCGTGAATTACGTGGCTCGGACTGGGGAAAGTGTGGTTCTCTCCGATGCCAGGGACGATCGGCGCTTTCAACAAGACCTCTACATTCAACAACAGCACCCCAAATCCGTCCTCTGTGCGCCCCTAGTCAACCAAGGGCGCGTGAGTGGCTATGTTTATCTAGAAAATAACCTGACCGTTGGAGCCTTTACCCCCGATCGCTTAGCACTGCTCAACGTGCTCTCCTCCCAGGCCGCCATTGCGATCGAAAATGCCCGCTTGTATACCAATTTAACGGAACTCAATAACGCCTATTCCCGCTTTGTCCCGCGCCAATTCTTACAATTCCTCAACAAAGATAGCGTGGTTGATGTACAGCTAGGGGATCAACAACAGTTAGAAATGTCTGTCCTGTTTTCCGATATTCGATCGTTCACGACCCTCTCGGAACAAATGACCCCGCAGGAAAACTTCCAATTTATTAATGACTACCTCAGTCAGATGGAACCGGTGATCATTGATCACCAGGGCTTTATTGATAAATATATCGGGGATGCCATCATGGCGTTGTTTGGTCGATCTGCGGATGATGCGGTGCGGGCCGGGATTGCGATGCTGCGGACCCTCGATCGCTTTAATAAAATTCGGAACCAATCCGGAAAACCTTCGATCCAAATTGGAGTTGGCATTAACACGGGCCTGCTGATGCTAGGAACCGTGGGTGGCTACAATCGCATGGATAGTACGGTAATTAGTGATGCCGTTAATTTAGCTTCTCGCATTGAAGGTCTGACCAAGACCTATGGTGTGAACCTGTTGATTACAGAACAAACGTTACAAAAATTAGAAAACCCGGATCAATATCACATTCGTAAAATCGATCGCGTTCAAGTGAAAGGGAAGTCGGAAGTAATCACGGTGTATGAGGTCTTTGATGCTGACCCACCGCCTCGTTTAGCAGCCAAATTGGCAATGTCTGACCAGTTTAATCAGGCAATTCAGCTGTACGAGTCAGGTGATTTTGCGATGGCGATGCATGAGTTTGTCCAATGTCTAATGCATCACCCATCGGATCTCGTTGTTCGGCATTATCTCAAGCACTGTATGCAACGGCGTTTTCAGATCGTGCGCGATCGGCAACTAGCTGGGGAATTCTAGGGTTAAATCTTCCCAAGATTTTCACTTTTCCAAGATTTCCACGGTGATTGCTGACGCAGTGATTACTAACAGTGATTACTAACTACGTAGTGATTACTCGAGGATTACTCGAGCTACAGTGATTACTCGAGGATTACTCGAGGGCAATGAATCAACAGGGTGCATCACGGGTTTTATAGCCAGTTCCTTGCGGGACTGCAACGGTTTCGCACATATTTCCCATCAATTTAATGAGGCTCTGATGACCACTCGTTATCCTGTGTCTACGCCTTCCAATTTTGTGCTCTCTACAGATAAGGCTGCTCCGTTAGAATTAGTCAATAACAAGGCAGAAATTACGTCTACGGTACGGTTTCCAGACGCTGGGATGATCACCAGCCGCGAAGAAGTCACCGATCGTCCCTTGCAAGTTCTTGAAGGCTCCCTACCCGCCGATCTAACGGGGCATATCATTTTTATGAGTCCTGCAGGCAGCATCGATATGCAAGAGCAGGCAGGAAAACCGCTCTATCCTTCGGCGGACGGCACCTCTTTGTTTAACGGTGATGGCATGGTGCGTCGTTTCGACTGCCGCCCGGAGGGTATCCGCTATACCAGTCGTCTCCTCAAAACCCCTTGCTACTATGCAGATGCAGCCAGCCGTCCGGGAACCCGCTATGCAGACCTGAAGTTTTTCAGCAGTGGATTGGCTCGGTTTTCCTTCATGCTGGGTTTCCGGGATGAAATTAACACCGCTTGTATTCCGGTGAAATTTACAGGCGATCGCCATTGGCGGCTCTTGGCCTCCTGGGATGCGGGGCGACCCTACGAAATTGATCCGTTGTCCTTGAAAGTAGTCACCCCCGTCGGTTCCAATCAAGAATGGCGCGAACAGAAATTACCTTTTAGATACGGCCCCTTCCGCTTGGTCACTACGGCAACGCACCATGCCTACGATGACCATACCCAGGAACTCTGGACGGTTAACTGGGGGAAATCGTTGTTAACGATGGTTTCTCCATTAGTGATTCAAATCTTTCGATCGCTCACCCGAGGCAATCCTTTGCTGGAATTTCTCGGCAAAATTGCCTTTTGGGTGATGATGCAAGTGCTGCAATTTGTTAGCTTGATTTTGCATGTCTTTGGCTTTGGGGGCGAGGACTTTGTTCGGTTGATGCGCTGGGACGGCCAAGGCGAACTCAAAGGATGGAAGGTCGTTCTGCCGACAGGTTTACCCGTGCAAATCGAGCAAAGTATGCACCAAGTTGGGGTGACCCGAGATCACATTGTGTTGATGGATACGTCTTTCAAACTGGGGCCAGAACAATTAATTCCCAATCCCTTGCCGGGGAATACCCAAACGGAACGGGTGATTCGTAAGGTATTGAATTACGCCCAATTCCCTGACACAAATGTGTATATTGTGCGGAGATCGGACTTAGATCCCAGCAAGGATAAAGTGGTTGCCCATCAAGTGAAGATTAAGCGAGAAATTGCTCACTTCCGGGTTGATTATGATGATTCCAATGGCATTGTGCTCCATGTTGCCCATAACAATGCTTGGGATCCTTCGGAATGGCCGCAAGCCTATGATAACTTTGTCCCGTCTCCGCCCAATCCGGCTCCCGTGGACGATCGCATCGATCGCTTAGTGGGAATGACCGTTACCACAACGGATCTGAACTATTTGGGCCGCTATGTGATCAATCCCAAGAATTGGAAAATCACGGAGGAAAAACGGGTCAGTGATCCGGCCTGTACTTGGGCACCCGCGCTCTATGCAGATAATGGCACGCTGACTGCACCGGAGCACTACAACACTATTTACTGGAATGCCTGGGGTTGCTGGGATGAGTTAATGACGGAATTCATTGCCAACCTCTACAAGAAATACAAATATCGCCAACTGCCGTTGCAAGAGGTGTTGCAGTACGCCAGTAAGGGCCAACCCGCGAGCCTATGTCGCTTGGATACCCAGTCCATGACGATCGTGGATCAATACGCCTTCCCATCCGGTTATTTTGGGAACTCGCCGCAGTTTGTGCCTCGGGATGCCAACAGCTCCGATCCGACCGATGGTTATCTCGTGTGCGGCGTAATTTTTGATGGGGCGGAGGGGCAATTAAACAGTCAACTATGGGTGTTTGATGCCAAGAACCTCGCCCAAGGGCCGGTGTGCAAGCTGGGTGATTCGGAGGGTAAGAGCCTGTTTGGGTTAACCATTCACACAACTTGGATTCCAGAGATTGCCCCCCGCACGGCCAGTTACTGCATTCCCGTACGATCGGACTATGATCCGTTGTTACAAGACCAGCCGGAAATTGTGCGGGAGTTGTTTGAGCAGGAAGTGTATCCCCACTTTGAGGCGTAATCCTACTTTGTGGTCTAATCCGGCGGTCTAATCCGGCGGCTTAATCAGGGTGCTTAATCCCCGTTTCCAGTACGATTGTTAGCAAAACGATCAAACACAAGTTTCAGGTGGGCGATAGATCGCGATGAATCGAGGTCAGCGATCGTCCACCTGTTTTTTGTTGAGCTTGATAGACAGATTTTTGCTGAGCTTGATGGACAGACGATCGGGCAACATCACGCGCCTATCGAACAGGTGTTAATGCAAATCCAGGGCCGCTAACTGAGCTTTTGCTTTCTGTAACGACTCAAACCACTCTCGCTCGGGATCACTATCCGCCACAATTCCCGCTCCCACTTGCCCCCAAACCGTTGCAACTTGAGGTGCTACAGTCTGGGACGCTACAGCTACAGTCTGGGACGCTACAGTCTGCGGTGCATTATCCGGTAACGGTTTAGAGGTATCTTGTTTAGATGTGTCTTGTTTAGATGTGTCTTGTGGTGCGTAAAGCAGCGTGCGGATCAGAATATTTAAATCCAAATTACCCCGAAGATCCAAATAGCCACAGGAACCGTAGAAGAGGCTGCGGCGCACGGGTTCTAGTTCTTCAATAATTTCCATGCAACGCACCTTGGGGCAGCCCGTAATCGTGCCACCGGGGAATAATGCTTGAATGACATCAATGCTATCTACATTCGATCGTAGGGTCCCAATCACATTGCTGACTAGGTGCATCACATGACTGTATCGCTCGATTACCAGTAATTCATCAACCTGAACAGTTCCCCATTCACACACCCGACCTAAATCATTCCGCTCTAGATCAACTAACATGATGTGCTCTGCCTGCTCTTTCGCATTCGATCGAAGTTCTGAAGCCAATTCCTGATCGATTTCCAAGGTCATGCCTCGGGGGCGAGTTCCGGCGATCGGTCGCGTTTCCACTTGACGATCGACCTGTTTGACTAAGCGTTCTGGCGAACAACTAATCACATCGCCGTAGGGCGTTCTCCAATAACTGGCAAAGGGCGATGGATTAATGGTTTGTAGCGCTTGATAGATTGCCCAACTACTGGCTTGAGTTTCCGTTTCAAATCGTAGGGATAAATTCGCCTGAAAAATATCTCCCGCTTGGATGTAGGCTTTGGCTTTCAGGATCGCAGCTTCGTAGGCAGCCCGATCGGTCTGTAACTTCAAAGGTGCTACGGGAGAGGAAGCCTTCTGCAATTGCTTCCGATCGTTTGCCTGGGTCGCGATCGCCATTGATTCAGATAGAGCAACCTCCAAGCGCGAAAAATCCTGGGCATCCGTAACCGCTAACCACAATACCTGCGCCTGATGATCCAGCACTGCAAAACAATCTGGCTCGTACCAATAAGCCACAGGGAACGGCAATGGGTCAGGATTCGTATAGGGCAGTTTTTCGATTTCCCACGCCAAATCATAGCCCAGCCACCCTAACCAACCGCCAATAAAAGGCAGATGAGTCGGAGGTTGGGATGCTGGCAGCGGTTGCGAAGCATCCTGAAGGGTGACCTTGGGTTCTGAGGTTGCCCCGGATTCCCCGGCTAATTGCTGGCGCAGAAACGGCAAAATTGTCCCCACGGGGGGTGTCCACAGTTGCGCTCGGTCTGCAACCTGGCGAGGGTTTCCCGCACAGATGGAATATCGTCCCAACTGAGGATAATCCGGCGACGCAGGATAGGGACTCTCCAGCAAAGTTGCCACCGGCTCGGTGACAAATAGCGCTGCAAAGATGTCAGAACCCGTACGATCGGCCAACGGATACGATCGCCATTGCCAGGAAGTCACCATAGAAAACGGAGCAACCAATAAAAGACTTATCAAAACTCAGGGGAAGCCATTCTAACAACGGCATCCCCCACCACTCAACCACTGCAACAGCAACCAGTAGACCGCATTGATACCAGCCAAAACCGGATACCGGCTAGGACTTAGCGCAAGCCGATCCAACTGTAAAAATCTTGGTGGGTAAAAAACTCCAAGAGGAGCAGCCCGAGTAACCCAAGCATTGCAAAGCGACCATTAATCTGTTCAGCATAGGGCGTCCAGCCAAATCCAGGTGCTTCAGTGCTGCTCGGTTCAACGGATTGCTGGGATTTGTCTTGTACTTGCGGCTCTTCAGTCATCGGTTCAATATCCTTGGTTCAAGGGCCTTGATGGAATATTGCAGAATTTTAACCTGTGGTGCCTAACCTTGGGATTCTGCTTCAAAGGCTTGGACAGATTCGATCAGCGATCGCACCTCTTTGGTGCCTTCCGAAGGATGAAAGTCTAGGGGTAATTTGCCCTTGGACAGCATCCGCACCCCCAACGGAACCAGACTCACCAACCCAGGAATGTCGCGAAACTTATTGGCCACCACGTTCAAGCCAAATTTACGCTCATCGATCCACCCTCCCTGCTTCACCAGTTCAATCAGTTGCTTGCGGTGACGGATCGATCGACTGGCTTGGTCATCGCTACGATCTAAAATTTCGCCTTTGATTTGGCTAATTTGTTGCAGGGGAGCTACTTCCATAGGGCAGACGGAATCGCACTGCTGGCAGCGGGTACAGCCCCAAACCCCAGCATCTCCAGCGTTATACTGCGCTAGCCGCTGCTCCGTTTGGTCGTCTCGACTGTCGGCCACCATCCGGTAAGCCTTGGCCAGGGCATGGGGACCCACAAAGCTCGGATTGACCTCCCGCGCATTACATTCTGAGTAACAAGCCCCACAGAGAATGCAGTTACCCACTTGATTCAGCTTGTCCCGCTCCGCTGGCGATTGCAAAAACTCCCGTTCTGGTACCTGCCGTGCGGCTGTGCTGACGTAGGGCTCCACGGCTTCTAGGTTGTCCCAGAAGGTTTTCATATCCACCACCAAATCGCGGATAACAGGCATATTACCCAACGGCGCGATCGTAATTGTTGGGAGTTCGTCGGTTGAGTTAGCACTAAACCGATCGACTTCGCTCCCAACATGTTCCTTACAAGCCAACGCCGATCGACCGTTGATGCGGATGGCACAACTCCCACAAATCGTATTGCGACAATTGCGACGGAAGGCCAAGCTGCCATCCTGCTCCCATTTGATGCGGTTGAGGCAGTCTAGAATGGTCGTTCCCGGCTCCGTCTCAATGGAATAGGTTTCGACCCGAGGCATTTCGTTAGGGGCTTGCCGAACAATCTGGAAGTTAACTTGCATAACCAAGACGACACCAAACTAGAAAAACTCAACCCAAACCATGATTCGATCGTCATTACCAACCCCACAAAATTAATCAGAAACCCCCATCAGAAGATCCCAATATTGAAATGCTATTGTGATGATCTAATGGTGAGATCAAGTTGTGAGATCAAGCACTGTAACCGAGACTGCTGCGCTAAAGTACGCTACAGCCTCCTATGAAATACTGGATCCTGGATGGAGCCGATCGAGTCATCTCTTCCATAATACTGAGCTTTTTAGCGTTCCCACCGAGTTACCAAGAATTCAATGCAGATTAATTAGTAGGGCTTAGGAATTTTAGTAGGGCTTAGGAATTTGACTACCCCTTGAGGGTGAGCTACCCGAGGTGAGCTACGAGATAGGTTGTCCGTGATAGGAACCAGATAACCCTATGCAATTTCCATAGGGCATTTCGATCTCACCCATTTATTCCCCGATCTCACCCATTTATTCCCCGAGTCTGTCTGATTTTGACCTCTCTTTTTAAGGGTTGAGTAACATCTTGCAACACAGCTCAGTATGAGTTCAATATCAATGGATAATCAGTGCTAATTCTATGCTATCGCGGGATGATACCTGCTGGATTCAATCAAACATCTCTGGATGAAGTAATCAATATTTTACCTTGCTCAAATCCTCAACAAATTGTGGAGAAAACATGGAGAAAGTCAGCTTTTATTTGCTATCACGTGAGCAATTACTGCGCAGGTTTCTCTGGTGAGACAAGTTAGAGACTAGCAGGTTCCAATGCGCATGATAATATCAATTTTTAAAGAATTTATTATTTCTAGCGCGTCTAATCCTTGCTTATTACTCAGTTAGAATCCCTTGTAACTTCACTTGAATTAGGCTGATAGCAGGTCGAAAAGTCCTATTCTTAAAAAAATGTGAGATTAGAGTCTGCATTTTATGATGAATGACTTGGATCGTCGCGATCGATGCAGTGTATTACTCAAGTCGAAGAAATTTATTAAAGACCTTATAACTGAATTGAACTGTTAGATTGGATCTAGAAAACCTTGCAAACCGAGTTGGGGAGAACTTCCCAAGAAGTATGTTCAATTGACGAACTTTAGCGATATATTTTATTAGGCTAAGTAAGAACAATTAGGAATATTTTCTAGAGAATGACTGAGACAGCAACTGCTCCTCTTACAGGTAAGGCTTTACTTCAAAAGGTAAAAGACCTAGCCCATTGTCCTCGTCGAGAAAAGGCCATGCGCTGTGGTTACTATACCGTTAGCAAGACGAAGAAAGTTCGAGTTAATTTCACCGAGTTTTATGATGCGCTCTTGGCTGCACAGGGTCTCGCATTAGATGCTTCCAGTGCAAAAGATAGTCGAGGCCGAGAAGCATCCTATCGTGTGACTGTTCATAAAAATGGACAGATCATTATTGGCACAGTCTATACCCAAGAAATGAATCTTCAACCCGGCGATCAATTTTTGATTAAGCTGGGATATAAGCATATTCATTTGATCCAAGTAGATAAAACTGACGATCTTGGAGATGATGACGAAACTTAAATGAGGGCACTGTCAAAGCTGATTACCAAGGCTTGCTGCCAAGATTTGCTACTGAGACTGGCCACTAAGACTTGCTGCCAAGACGTTAAGCACTGTTCCGTCACTTTGGGACGGGCACTATGGAAGTTTTACGTAGAGAAAGTTTTACGTAGAGATCACTCATCCTCTATGCAATTGCAGGCCGACGAGATTGACTGGGGATCTGAACCTAATTTCTAAACCTACTTAAGGCTATGTGCTTAGGGTTGCTGTGTAAGCGCAGCTTATGCAGGGTCGGTTCAATTTCTTGCTCGTCGGATTCTTTAATGATGTTGCTGGAATACTTATGGTTCTGGGATGATTCGTGTCCTCAAGAGTCCCAATGGGTTCAAGATATGGGCTCAAGACATGGGCTCAAGACATAGCTCCAAGATACGGAGGCAGGCCATGCGTGGGGGAAACCATGCGTGGGGGAAATCATGCGTGGGGGAAATCATGCGTAGGGCAGGCCATGGGTTTAGGATATGGGCTCCGGCCCCTTGCCTACAGGTTGTTAAGTGATCAAAAAAGCGGTGATCCCAACGTTCCCGATCGATCACCGCTAAACTCCACACCCTGATAGGAGGCATGGGTAAGGGCCTTATGAAGGCTAGAACTGAAACACGGGCCAATCTACCTCGCGGTGGTAGCTCATCATGTTGGGAAACTGTCGCAGTTCAGCCTGCTTGACCCAAAACGTCGCGTCAGTCGCTTCCAGCCAAGGTTGATTGAGTTGGTCGCAGGTTTCCGCCATGGCATCCCGATCTACCTGGGCAACATCCCCGAAATAGCCCAACGTAATGTGGGGCGTAAAGTGGTACTGCTGCTCAATTCCAATGGCAATCAAGTTGGAATTTTGATAAATCGATCGCCGCAATTCTAGGATTTGGTTGTAACCCATTTCATCCGTAGCCGCTAGGGCAAGGCCAATGGCACGGGTCATGACGATGAGCCCTGCCACCCGAAAGGGAATGGGCTGTCCACTGGTCAAGTGGGCACTCTGCTCAAAACTTTGGGAAATTCCCGATCGTAACTTGCCTTCAAAGTCTGGATCCTCGCAGGCATGACGATAGGCACTATCCCAAATCATGTCCGCAATGGTCAGGTGGAAACTTTCGGGTGGAATGGGAATGAACACATCCGCACCCAACGTCTTGACCAGTTCGTGTTGGTAATTGGTCAAACGCTGATACAGAGCGGGATTAGCACTATCTTCAGGGCCAGGGGGGGTAATGACGGTATACCCTGGAAATGTGCTGGGCTGCCAATCGCCTGGTTGACTTCGCTCAAATTTTGGTGACTGCTGAATATTCTGCACCTGGGAGCGATAGGTTTCTGGCAGCGTCATCCGCATTATTCGGTTGAGATAAATTTGATAGGTCTCGTCCAAGAGCGATCGCCTCAATTACAAAATGAAGATTTATCCTTAATCTAACGGGATCAGTGACTCTTCACCTAGGGAATTTTTACCAATCTGTAAAAGCCTTGCCACAGCATAGTTGTGATTGGGGATCAAGTCGGAGATTAAGGGCTATTTCATTCACAGTCGGGCAGTAAAATGACCGTTAAGTTTTCTTAATCCTAGTCCCTCTGCACCCCCTTTTCTAAGAACCCCATAGGACGCTACAAAACGCTATGCCCATTTACTTTTTCTGGGGAGAAGATTCCTTTGCTCGAGATCGTGCGGTTAAAGCTCTGCAAACTAAGGCTTTGGACCCAGATTGGGCAAGCTTCAACCTCGATAAACTGAGTACTGATCAACCGGATGCCATCCTGCAAGCCCTGAATCAAGCCATGACGCCTCCCTTTGGTTTGGGCGATCGTTTTGTTTGGTTGGTGGATAGTTCGATCGCCCAACGCTGTGGAGAAGACCTCTTAGCGGAGCTAGAACGGACTTTACCAGCTATTCCTGCGACTACCACCTTCGTGATGACCAGTGCTAGTAAGCCTGATGGTCGCCTCAAGTCCACCAAGCTCTTGCAGAAATATGCGGAGATTCAAGAATTTTCCCCGATTCCGCCCTGGAAAACTGATCACCTAGCACAACAACTCCGTAAACTGGCCCAGGAACTGGATCTCAAGTTGACCCAGAGGGCAGTGGATTATTTGGTAGAAGCAGTCGGAAACCAGACCCGGCAACTGCATAGCGAGTTGGAAAAAATTCGCCTACTGGCTGGAACGACCCAACAGCCTCTAGATGTAGACGAGATTGCCCCGATCGTCACTGCTTCCAACCAAAATAGCCTCAAACTGTTTGCAGCGATTCGTCAGGGGCAAACGACAACGGCGCTGGAACTGGTGGCAGATCTGCTACGTCAAAATGAACCAGGGCTCCGAATTGTTTCTACGCTGACGGGGCAATTTCGCCAACGCCTCTGGATCAAGCTAATGCTGGAGTCTGGAGAACGGGACGATCGCACGATCGCCCAAGCGGCAGACCTTGGAAACCCCAAGCAACTCTACTTCCTACGCCAAGAAGTGGTTCGCACGCCGCTACAAGCCTGGGAAAGGGCTCTTCCCCTCTGTTTGGAATTGGAATTTAGCTTAAAACGAGGGGGCGACGAAATAGCAGTCCTACAAACCAAGGTGATAGAGCTGTGTGAATTATTTCGAGGCTAAATGACGGGCCGCCACAAGCTGCTTTCTACCACCGCAACTCTTTCTAACAGCCCTGTCTACCAATCCTTTCTATCAACTCTTTCTATCAATCCTTTCTATCAAAATTGTCTGAACCATTGTTCTACGCCCTCCCAGGCACGCTCGCTCGCTTTTCAGGATTTCAAGAATCTGTGACAGGTCAGGAACTTATCCCGCATAGAATGAATCTAGAAAATTAATCCTCTGTTGTGTGCAAGTTTTTCAAACGTCACACCTTGTCATGAGTAACCTGCTGTTCTCCCCTAAAACCATGCGTCTGTCTAGCTTCCCAATCCCAACTCCTGTGAAGACTCCTCCTCTGTCCCAATACCGCCGCGGGTGCCAGCGATCGCTGACTCGATCGCTGTGGGTTGGTGCGTTGTCTTCATTGACCCTGCTCGCAAGCTGGGCCCCCATCCTTCCCCTCGGAAGTTCATCTTCGGCGCTATTGGGCACCACACTCTGGGGAACTCAGGTAGCACGGGCGGAAGAATCTTCGTTTACCCGTTACGTTCGGGCGGCCTTTGAAATTGAAAAGCAACGGCGGGCTTTGATTGGCCGAGTGAAGGAACTGACCGATGGGAATGTTCCCAATAATGTCTGTCATAGCAGCGGCTTGGAACAAATTCCGGGAGGCATTCGCGAGGCAGTGCAAGGCATTTGTGGTAATTTCAATCGGTTTGCTGGAGATACGGTCAAGAAATATCAACTCAAGCCAGAGGAATTCAATAGCTTCCAGCGTCAGGCAGGCAATAGTGATATGAAGGAACGGATTAACGCAGAAATCAAGCGCCTTAATCTTAAATAGACGCTTCTAGACACTTCAGAAACTTCCTACGGCCTACAGGTACGTGTTGCTAGCGCTAGGTGCGTGTTGCCATCGCTAGCCCATCAAATTCTGCCCCGCTTCAGCAACTTCAACTACCTAGACTCCCGCTCCAGATTCATGGAGCGGGAAAATTTTTTAGGATTTTTTTTGAGCGCACCATTTTTTGAGCAAAGCAATGCCGGAGCAATGACTGAAGCGACCTCAGACCTAGGCTGACTAAGACTTCAACTGGGTTGCTGCTTTAAATGGGTTACTAATGCCTGTAAGCCCAACCGATAGCTTTCAGCGCCAAACCCACAAATCTGCCCGATCGCAACTGGTGCAATGTAGGAATGATGGCGAAAGGCTTCGCGTTTATGGATATTACTCAAATGAACTTCTACGGTGGGCAGATTCACTCCCGCGATCGCATCCCGAATCGCCACACTGGTATGGGTATAGGCACCGGGATTTATTAAAATGCCTTGGTGAACTCCCATCGCAGCATGGATGGCATCCACCAAGGCACCCTCATGGTTAGACTGTAGACTAGACACCCTGATCCCCAGATCTGGAGCCATTTGCTCCAGCATCAAGTTAATATCTGCCAGGGTCGTAGAGCCATACACTTCCGGCTCACGCAGACCTAAAAGATTCAAGTTAGGGCCGTGCAATACTAAAACGCTAAACAAACTTGACCTTCTCGTAGCGTCAGCGAAGTTTTGATTGAAATGATAGAAGACGAAACTCTTTACCCAGTGAAACGTCCGTTCTAACGTGGGTAGCGACGGCGATCGTCCACGGGAACTGGAATGGGTTCAGGTTCAGGCTGAGCATCGGGGCCTAACAGCGCTTCAATCAGCTTGCGAGCCCACTCTTTTACCTTTTCCAGAACCTTATCAATGACATCCATTGAACAGACCTCTCCTTAAATGTCTAGTCTGGACACAGTCACCTTTCAGACGTTAAACCCTTAAGCTAAAAATCTCCTCGACGAAGAAAATTTTTAAAGGTAAACATAACCTGATCTTAACAAGGGAACGAAGTAAAGCCAAGCAGAAATTTTGCAGGACTTCTCCCATCTGATTCAAATCATAACGAATCTTGACAGAAGTGTGAGGGTTATCCAGGTAGGGTTATCCAGCCAGGACTTGTCGCCGCAATTGGTCAAGGGCACTACAAGCACTGACTTGCCGAATCCAATCTCGACCTCGGTTGCCAAAACGGCATTCCTGAGCTATAACGCTGCCATCGGGGGCAGCTACGCCAACGTAGACCAGGCCGATGGGTTTCGCATCGGTTCCACCCGTGGGGCCTGCAATCCCTGTGATGCTGACTCCCCAGTCTGTGCCTAGGGCCGATCGGGCTCCCCCTGCCATCTGTTCCGCCACGATCGCGCTAACGGCCCCTTCAGTTTGTAAGACTGTCCGATCTACCCCTAGGAGTTTTTCTTTAATGCGGTTGTCATAGGCGATGATTCCGCCCCAGAAG
Source organism: Alkalinema sp. FACHB-956 (assembly GCF_014697025.1). Taxonomy (NCBI): domain Bacteria; kingdom Bacillati; phylum Cyanobacteriota; class Cyanophyceae; order Leptolyngbyales; family Leptolyngbyaceae; genus Alkalinema; species Alkalinema sp. FACHB-956. The sequence continues at coordinate 61,995 of NZ_JACJRC010000008.1, forward strand.
TACTCCGAGCTCCCGGAAATCCCAGTGAGCATCTGGCCCAACCCACCGCCGGTGCAGGATTCAGCCACGGCCACTGTTTGCCCTCGATCCCTGAGTAAGGCCCCCACGACAGAGGCTAGGGAATCTTGATCTGCACCATAGCAATCGCTGCCTGCGATCGCGCGCAGTTGGGCTTCCACCGGGCTAATCAGAGCCTGTGCAGCGGTCGTTGAATCCGCTTTAGCGGAAATTCTCAATTTGACTTCCCCCCAGTTGGCATAGGGTGCGACTGTGGGATTTGTCAACGCCAAAAATTCACTGACCCGTTCAGCCAGACTGGACTCGGAAATGCCCCAAAACCTGAGGGTTCGGCTGACGATCGTGGCTGAAGTCCAGCCCTGGGCTTGGAGATAGGGAATGGCTGTCTCCTGCCACATGGCTTTCATTTCCGTGGGCACTCCAGGGAACGTGAAAATTGTGACATTAGGCCGAGGCTGCCAAATCATGCCGGGGGCGGTACCGACGGGATTGGGCAAAATGGCTGATCCCTGGGGCCGGAGCGCCTGTTTCCGATTGTTGTCGGTCATGGTTCTGCCACGGGCTGCGAACTTTTGAGCGATGTCTGCAACCACTGCGGGATCTTCCACCAGAGGCGTTTCAAACGTTTGCGCGATCGTTTCTGTAGTTAAATCATCGGGAGTTGGCCCCAGGCCACCCGTGAAAATCAGTAACTGTGCCCGACTCGCAGCAAGTTCGATCGCCCGTTTCAGTCGATCGGGATTATCGCCGACGGTGGTTTGGTAATAGTGAGCAATGCCTAACTGAGCCAACTGTTGGGCTAAAAATTGCGCATTGGAATTCAGAATGTCGCCCAGCAATAACTCGGTGCCGACACTCAACACTTCTGCAACGATCGTCATGGATTTTTAACCTAGGGTTCTAAGGCGATTGGTTGGGGCGGGATTACTGCGGGAGAGAAATCGGGTAGATTACTAGGCTGCGCTAGATCACCAGGCTGCATTTTTCCACTCAGTCCCTCGGCCTAGTCTCTAAGCTTGCTTGGCAATTCTCCAAACTCGCCAGGTCGCAAAGCTGAGAATCAACGTGGCCGAAATGGCGTAGGCAAAGCCACTGGGAACCCCCGAAAAGGCTAGGGCTAAGCTCCCAACCCAGAGGGTCAGAGAATAGATAAACAGAACCGTCCGGCGGTGGGAAAGTCCAGCATTGAGCAAGCGGTGGTGTAGGTGGCGCTTGTCCGCAATGAAGGGCGATTTGCCGTTGCGTAATCGATCGAGAATAACCGCCGACATATCGAGAATGGGTACCGCCAGAATCAGATAGGGCAATAGGACTGCCACGGTGGTAACGCCTTTGACAAGGCCGATCGCGCCAATACCCGCTAAGGTAAATCCAATAAAGTAGGATCCACCATCCCCCATAAAAATTTGGGCTGGGTTAAAGTTGTACCGAAGGAACCCGAGGGAAGACCCTGCAAGCGCGGCGGCAATCAGCGCTGCTGCCGGTTGCTTCATGAAAATACAAGTCAGCAGCATGACCACGGCTGCAATACCGGAGACCCCAGCCGCCAAGCCATCTAAGCCATCAATCCAATTAATGGCATTGGTCATGCCCACCAGCCACAGCACCGTAATGGTCAGACTGATTGGATCGGGAAGCTGGAGAAGTCCCAAGCCAGGAATGGTAATAAAGTCAATTTGTACGCCCGCCGACCAAGCCGCGATCGCGACAATAACTTGCATAATCAGTCGGCTCAGGGGCGACAAATTAAACAGGTCGTCGAGCAAGCCAATACCAAAATAAGCCAAGGCTCCCAGAGCGACCCCCCAGGCTTCGTATTCTTTGACTTGCGGCAGTTGCCCGAAGCCCCCTGTCCACCAAACTGTGAGCAGCGCGAGAGAAAACCCCGCAAACATCGCCACCCCGCCCAACCGTACCATGGGACGATTGTGAACCTTCCGGGGATCGGGGCGATCGACGAACCCCAAACGGAGTGCCGTCTTCTTGATCAAGGGGGTGGTAACAATGACCGTTAGAGCAGCAATGAGAAAAGCAGCCAAGGGATAGAGAAGGGACAGCATCTGGAAGTGCAGTGAAGTTTCTTTGGACAGACGTTGCCAGCAGGGTGAGCCTACCACATACTGATGTTACTCAGCAAAGATTTATTAAGACCGATCGGGTTTGCTTGTTTCTTCGATAGTTTTGCGGGAGTTCCGTCAAGTTTCAGCGAAGATTAGCTTAACCGATCGAAATTCGTGCTTAAGGTGCCTCAGCATACACGCAAAATTGCCAAAGTGAGGAAATCTTTTGCAGCAAGGTGCCTGCTGAGCCAAGGGGATTTCAGCTTGTTGCCCAGACTGTTTGCGTCCTAGATTGCTTGTTTTCCAGATTGCTTAATGGGTCTTGCGGAGGAGATCGGGCAGCGGGCCTCGATCTCCTCTGGTGGTAGGAAATGCCTACACGAGGGCGGGTTCTTCAGCGACTACTTCAGCAGCACCCAGATGGGCATAGAGCGGAAAGCGCTCACACAGGGCTGCTACACGATCGCGGCAGGATTGGGCGATCGCGGCATCTTCCGGGTTCAGCAAACGATCGGCAATGATGTTGGCAATTTCCGTAAACTCAGCGGTTCCCATACCCCGGCTCGTCATGGCTGCTGTACCCAGCCGTAAACCACTGGTGACAAAGGGCGATTCTGGATCAAAGGGAACGGTGTTTTTGTTGGCAGTGATGTTGACTTCGCTGACCAGGGCATCGGCAATTTTACCTGTCATCCCGATCGATCGCAGATCCACCAGCAATAGATGGTTATCGGTGCCGCCGGAAACGATCTTGAAGCCCCGTGCTTGCAGTTGGGCTGCTAAAGTTTGGGCGTTGGCAATGACTTGGGCGCAATAGGTCTTGAACTCAGGCTTGAGGGCTTCGCCAAAGGCAACGGCTTTTGCCGCGATGACATGCTCCAGAGGCCCGCCTTGGGTTCCAGGGAACACCGCCTTATCGAACAATTTGCCCAGGTCTGCATCGCGGGTCATGATCAATCCACCGCGCGGCCCCCGCAGAGTCTTGTGGGTGGTGGTGGTGACCACATCGCAGTAGGGCAGGGGATTGGGATGGTGGCCCGTGGCAACAAGCCCAGCAATGTGGGCGATATCTGCCATGAGGTAAGCACCCACTTCATCGGCGATCGATCGGAATTTGTCGAAGTGGATCGTCCGGGGATAGGCTGAGTAGCCACAGATGATCAGCTTAGGCTTGTGTTGTTTGGCCAGTTCCCGAATTTGCTCGTAGTCTAGTTGCTCAGTTTCTTGACTGACGCCATATTGCACGACGTTGAACCACTTCCCGGAAACGTTCACCGGAGATCCGTGGGTTAGGTGACCGCCATGGGACAGATCCATCCCCAAAATGGTATCACCCGGTTTGAGGAGCGCTAAAAACACAGCAAAGTTGGCCTGGGCACCGGAGTGGGGTTGCACGTTGGCATGGGCTGCGCCAAAAAGTTCCTTGATGCGATCGATGGCAATTTGTTCAATCTGATCCACAAACTCGCAGCCGCCGTAGTAGCGCTTGCTGGGCAGGCCTTCAGCATATTTGTTGGTCAACACCGAGCCCTGGGCTGCCATGACAGCGGGGGAGGTAAAGTTCTCGCTAGCAATCAGTTCCAAGTGATCCCGTTGACGCTTCAGTTCCTGGTTAATCAATGCAGCAACTGCTGGATCCTGTTTGGAGAGGAAATCAGAGTTCGTAGTCACAGTTTCAGTCCTATGCAAATGTAGTGAATGGGAAAACGTCAGAGACGTGCTTTGATGTCCTGGTTTAGCGGTACGACATTGCTAGCCTAGCCGCTGCGGTCGCTTGGCAGATTGTTCGCTCAAGCTCCTTTTTAGTTCAGTCAGATTTCAAATCATACTGCGTTGAGAAGTCTGACGCATTGGGCAACTTGAGAGGAAACCAAAATTTTTAATCTTACGTCAGAGTTTTTGTGTCAAGTGCAGTGGCCTGTCTCATGGGTTACGACTTCAAAATGAGCCAGCGTTTAAACTGTCTATAAAGTTTGCAACGATCGTCCTTATCTCTCGCCTACAATAAAGTCAAGACAATATGGTCAAGAGACACAGGCGAATCACTGGAGGTGGCAGCAATGTTAGTGGTTCTAGTCGGTGATCAACTGATTTCTCCTCAGCAAGTTTGTCAAAACTGCCTTATGGCTGATCAAAGTGGTCAACCCCGTTGGCAAGGGGGACGACTGCGATGTGGTCAGGCGATCGCTAAAACGGTTGATCAGCAACCCCGTCAGTTTGAATGTCAGATGGGCTTCAAAATTTTAAACGTTGAGTAACGGGGCTTCATCTTTAGTCATCCGATACCCTCCCTATCATCACTTAATGGTTCGAACCTTCTAGCGGGTACTGAAGGCTGACGCTCGTCAATCCGATAGGTTTGCTAAAGTATGCTGGTGCATAGCCTGTTGTATTTCGTTGGAGAATCTGCTCATGACTGGCCGTGGGTCTGTTAGTCCATCCGATCGCTTTTTTTCTTGCTTGGTCTACATCTTGCCCTTGATGGAAACCCTGGTTTTAGTCAGTCAAGGAATTACTGGTGGTTCATTACTAGCCCCTGTGTTTGCCCTGTTAGTGGTGCCCTTGAGTCCAATCATTAGCATTTACTACGGTTTTGGGGGCTTGCTTTCCTTTGCCGTATTTTTAGCCCTTTATATGTTGGTGGTGCGGAACTCGGAACTGTCCCACTTCCTCCGCTACAACGTCATGCAAGCCATTCTGTTCGGCATCGTCCTGAGTCTCATGGGGATTGTCTGGCAGTACTTCCTCGAGGCGATTTTCAAAAACACGATCGTTGCAGAGACGTTGTTCAACACAATTTTTCTGGGTGGCTTAGTGGCGGTCGGCTATTCAGTGGTTCAGACGGCCTTGGGGCGATATGCGGAAATTCCAGCCATTTCTGAGGCGGTGTCCAACCAAGTGCGTTACTAGGGCTGCTGCGCTAGGGCTGTTAGGACTGGGCTGATTAGGACTAGTGAGGACTAGGTTGGTTAGGACTGGGCTTGTTACTCACAGTGGATTCCTAGCAGCGCATGTTTAAAGCGAAGTCTGGGTGGAAAGGTTTTGGGGTCATTCAGGACTAATCCGTTTATGAACGGTGTTTTCTAGAAATCCGATTCCCTCGATCGAGACTCGTACTCGATCGCCCACTTGCATGGGGCCAACGCCCTCAGGAGTGCCGGTGAGAATCACATCTCCCGGTAACAAGGTCATGATGTGGCTAATGTATGACACCAACGCCGCAGGCGAGAAAACCATTTCGCTGACAGAGGCTGATTGAACATTCGTCTCATTCAAGAGCGTTGTGACTTGGGCATCCGGACTAATTTCCCGCACAATCCAGGGGCCGATCGGACAAAAGGTGTCAAACCCCTTGGCCCGAGTCCATTGGCCGTCTTTTTGCTGAAGGTCGCGGGCTGTGACATCGTTGGCGATCGTGTACCCCCAAATTTTGGTTTCCGCCTCAGCCAAAGAACAATCCACGGCACGATCGCCCATGACCAGCGCCAATTCTCCTTCGTAATCTACTCGATCGGACTGGGGCGGATACAGAATGGATCCGCAATGGGGAATAATTGTGGTGGTGGGTTTCAAAAACAACAAGGGTTCCGGTGGCAGAACACCACCCATTTCGGCGGCATGTTTCGCGTAATTCTTACCCACGGCCACAATTTTTGAGGGGGCACAGGGCGCTAGTAGTTGGTAATCCGTTTCCGGAAAGGTCAGATCCATCGGCTGTCCATGCAACCAAGGAGGAGCGTCGAGCACCTGCACGGTGCGATCGAGGTGGAGCAACCCATAAAAAATGCGTTGATCAGGGGCTTGGATGCGGACATAGCGCTGTGCCATAGGACTTTGTGCTCAAACTGGTATAAAATTGTAGATCCTTGCTTTTTTGGTGGCAGCGTCATGGAGTACTGGATCAGGTTCAGTACTGAATGAGCGACTGGTACTGGAGAAAGCCAGTTAGTCCAAAAGGAGAAAACCCATGGCTAAGAACTTTATCTACGAAACAATGTACATTCTGCGCCCTGACCTGGGGGATGAATCTGTCGATCAAGCGATCGAAAAATACCAAGGCATCCTCAAGGATAATGGGGCAGAAATTCTCGAAACTCAACACCGGGGTAAGCGTCGTCTGGCCTACGAAATCGATCGTCACCGTGAAGGCATCTACATTCAGATGAATTACCGGGTGACGGGCGCAGCGATCGCAGCCATGGAGCGGGCCATGCGTCTGAACGAAGATGTGATTCGCTACCTCACCGTCAAGCAAACCGTTGAAGCTGAAGAAGCGCAAGCTTAAGCTATCAATTCATCACAAGCTAACGATTTCATCACAAGCTAAACGATTTAGTGTGAGTTCCGGGGCAGTTGATTAAGACTGCCTCGTTTTTTTTAGGACCGTTGGGTGACTGAAGGCATTTCAACCAGCCTTGGATTGACAAATTTGGAGAGTCTTGGTTGAGTGATTCTCAACGGGGACAATAGTGAGTTGGTTAAGTTTGCTGAGAAGTTTCTGAGAACAGTGTGTCATCTTGCCGATCGCTGATTAAAATAGCCAGCATCCTTGATTAATCAATTTCTTGTCCATCGAATTATCCGCGTTAGTTAACGGAGCTACGAAGTCGTGTCCCAAGCTGAAATTCCTACTCTCCAGCAGCTTCAGGCTGAAGTTGTCCATCTCAAAGAAGAGTTGCAAACCCGTGACCAGTTGGTACAGCAGCTCTCCCAGGAACTATTTCGGCTGGTCAAGGGAAATAGTCGTCAGCCCCTACAGCAAGTGACAACTGAACGCGACTTGGCGGAAATGCGAGCCCTGCGGGAACAGTTGCAAGGCATGGAAGAACAGGTCAGCTTTTACCAGGATCAAATTGCTGAACGTGATACTCGGATTTGCTCTCTGGAGCAGTCAGTACAGGAGCTGAGCGATCGGTCACAAATGCTAGAACAGGTGGTTCAGGAACTGCCGAATCTCTATCGCCAAAAGTTTGCTGAACGGATGGCTCCTGTCAAGGAAAAAGTAGCCCAAATTCAGCAGGAAAATCGCAAACTCCATGCCGAGTTACAAAGTGTCAGCTATCGCTTGGCGGTGCGGAGTCGTAAGGCGGGACAACTGGATTTACCCAGCTTTGCCCGTGGTGAAGACGAAGTTGATTTGTCTGCACCAGGGCTATCTCCCTTAGAAAATGTCTAATCCAGGCTGGATCCGCGACTCGCTAGCTGTAAGTTTGACAAGAATAACGAACAGGACACCCCGCTCACGGCATATCAGCTCGACATAGCAGGGTGTCCCGTTTGGTTTGCTGGGTTGTTAGCCAGGTTGCTTGTTCCTGGTGTTGAGATTCCAAATCCTTGGAAAGTGAAGGATTGGATCTGCCACAGGTTAGCAATCTTGGACAAGACCTTCATAGGTTTCCACGATCGGCAATACGTTGTCTAAACGAGAAATTTCCAAAATTAATCGCATTGACGGACTAAGGCCACAAATCACCATTCTGGCCCCGTGGTGTTTGGCCATGCGTACCCCAGAGGCGAGGGCAACTAAGCCGGTACTATCCAATGAATCGATCGCGGATAGGTCTAACACCCAAAGCTGTTGAACCTGAGTCTGCTCAGGCCCGTTCGATCGATGGCGGGAAACCTGCTTCATTTGAGCAGCTAACCACTGTTCATCAAACTGAAACTGGGGTTGTAAAAGGACTAAACCTTTGGTCTCTATTTGAACTGTCATACCACACCCCTTGATTAAATTCTTTTGACTAAGATTTTCTTGACTAAGATGCATGGATTGAAAATACATGGATCGAGCGATCGTGACCTGTATCGTTCTGGTATCGTTCTGGTCTCCAGCAGGCATTAGGTCACCAATTTTCACAGTATGGGTTGAGAATACAGCGGACTCCCTCGGTGAAACACCTAGAAATTTTTTCCCACAAAGTCTGTAATTCTACGGAATTTAGATAGCTTCAATATAGAAACCCCGATCGGAGGAACCCGTCTATTTTGTCAGGGTTTCATTAAATCTTGACCTTAGGGCAGAAAGCAAGCCTAGTTTCTTAAAGAAATCTTTGAACAGTGATAATAATTTCTTCAATTGAAAATTGTGATGGCCTATGGTTGGCCTCTAGACTTTTGGGCAGCCATCAAGACTTGATTGACAGTCTGGATAGCTGCACGCCAAGATAGATGGGTGCATGAAGGATTGTAAAGGACGTCTAATGTCATTGGACTTCATTTCGCCAGAGCTAATTGAAGACATTGCCCAGAAGTATGGCTACTGGGCAGTTTTTGTGGGGATCTTGCTGGAAAATCTGGGGTTACCCATTCCTGGCGAAACGGTGACGATCGTCGGCGGTTTTTTGGCGGGCAGTGAGCAGTTGAAATATCACTGGGTGCTCCTGGATGCGGCAGGGGGAGCGGCCCTGGGTGGTACGGCGGGCTATTGGATTGGCCGTGCAGGGGGTTGGCCTCTGCTGTTGAACCTAGGAAAGCTCCTGCGTTTTCAAGAATCTCAATTAGAAGATTTACGCCAACAGTTTAGTTCTAGTGCTGGTAAAGCTGTCTTTTTTGGGCGCTTTATTGCGCTTTTGCGGGTTTTTGCCAGTCCACTGGCGGGCATTGCTGAAATGCCCTTTTGGAAATTCACAGCCTACAACGTTGCGGGAGCATTGACTTGGGCCACGGTAATGGTCAGTCTTGCCTTCTTTGCGGGACAATTAGTGCCTCTAGAAAAGCTCATCAGTCTAGCGTCCCAGTTTGCCTTGATTGCCCTCGCGATCGTGGTGGCTGTGATTGCGATTCCCCTGTGGTTGGAGTCGCGCAAGCACAAGCCGATCGTGACCCCTCAACATTCTGCTGAAGGGGAATAATTCTCCATCCGTTTTCCTTGGAGTGCGCGATCGTTCAACCCGCGCTTGTTGCATAACTCGCTTCATAAAAATAGCGATCGTCTTTACCATGAGACGATCGCTATTTTGTTGGAATTGATTTGGAAGCTGACTTGGGCTAACCTTTAGCAAAATGGCTACAAACGCCTAGCCACGAACTTTTTGAGACCAGACGCGCGTAGGCAAGCCCCACACATAGATAAAGCCTTCTGCGGCCTTGTGGTCGAACTGATCGCCCGATCCGTAGGTTGCCAGATCTTCGTTATAGAGAGAGTTGGCGGATTTACGACCGACGATCGTAGCGTTGCCCTTGAACAACTTCACCCGCACGGTACCTGTTACCCGCTCCTGGGTCTTCTGGATAAAGGCATCGAGGGCTTCTTTCAAGGGGCTATACCATAACCCGTTGTAAACCATTTGGCCGTAGGTTTCTTCCAAGCCCCGTTTGTATTGGGTGACATCCTTGGTTAGGGTGAGGCTTTCCAAATCCCGGTGGGCGTGGATCAGAACTAACAAACCAGGCGTTTCGTAAATTTCGCGGGATTTAATACCGACCAAGCGGTTTTCCAGCATATCGATCCGCCCGATGCCATGGTTGCCCACCCGCTGGTTGAGGTGGATGAACAGGTCGACTGGATCAAAGGCTTGGCCATCGATCGCCACGGGAACGCCCTGCTCAAAGCTAATTTCTACGTATTCAGGTTCGTTGGGGGTATCAGCGATCGCCTTGGTCAAGACAAAGACTTCTTCCGTCGGTTCATAGTAAGGATCTTCCAGCGGGCCTGCTTCGATACTACGGCCCAGCAAATTGAGATCCACACTGTAGGGAGAGGACTTTTTCACCGGAGATGGAATGCCAAACTTTTCACCGTAGGCGATCGTCTCTTCACGGCTCATGCCCCATTCCCGTGCCGGAGCGAGGACCTTGAGATTGGGATTGAGGGCCGCGATCGCGACATCAAAGCGCACTTGGTCGTTGCCTTTCCCCGTACAGCCATGGGCTACGGCATCTGCACCATGCTCCGCTGCGGCATCCACAAGCAACTTGGCAATCAAGGGCCGTGCTAGGGCCGTAGACAAAGGATAGCGATTTTCGTAGAGGGCGTTGGCTTGAATGGCTGGGAAGGCATAATTTTTCACGAAGTCAGCCTTGGCATCGGCCACTAGGGAAACGGCAGCCCCAGAATTCAACGCTTTCTGGCGGATAGGTTCCAGCTCATCACCCTGTCCTAGGTCAGCCGCCAGGGTAATGACTTCTTCGACGCCCCATTCCTGTTTGAGGTAAGGAATGCAAACGGAGGTATCCACACCGCCGGAATAGGCCAACACAACCTTCTTTGCTCGCCCCATGATGTCTCTCATTGCTAATTAACAAGTTTTCTATTATCTGGCAAAGTGGGGTTGCAGGGGACGATCGACCGGAAGAATCCCCAGGAAGTTGAGGGTTTCTCAACAGAATCGGTACACTGGAACTCAGTCAAGGGTCTAGTTCCAACCTACGGACGATGCTAGCAATGCAAGATATGGGGGTAGAACAACTACTCTGACAATTCTGACCATCGTCCCGATCGAAGCCAATTGATTACAGCGATCGAGGGAAAACCCAAGGAAAAACGAGGGAAAACTATGGTTACCCAACTGACCAAGCCCGATGAAATTTTCTACCCAGAATCGGATGGAGAACCGTTGGCCAATAGTACGATTCAGTTTGATTGGATTGTTCTGATCAAAGAAAATTTAGAGATTTTCTACCGAAATCAGAATGATGTCTTTATTGCAGGGGATTTATTTTGGTATCCGGTGGAGGGAGACCCTACGATTCGCTGTGCACCGGATGTCTTAGTTGTTTTGGGGCGACCCAAGCATAGCCGCAAGTCCTACAAACAGTGGGAGGAGGGGCAGATTCCGCCGCAAATCATCTTTGAAATCCTCTCCGATAGTAATACTTCTGATGAAATGGATCGGAAGCTCCGATTCTATGATCGCTATGGCGTGGAGGAGTATTACGTTTATGACCCTCGGGTTGCGACGTTACAGATTTTTCTGCGCGGGCAACGGGGCTTGGAACCTGTGACGATCGGATCGGACTGGGTAAGTCCCCGTTTACAAATTCGTTTTTGCTTGACTGAAGATGACCTAGAACTCTATCAACCCAATGGAGAGCGCTTTCTCAACCCAGTGGAACTGCGCGAACTGGCTGAGCAAGAGCGGCAACGGGCTGAGTCTGAAAAGCAGCGGGCTGAGTCTGAAAAGCAACGGGCTGAGTCTGAAAAGCAACGGGCTGAGTCTGAAAAACAACGGGCCGATCGCGCTGAAGCTCAACTGATCCAAGCGGTGCTAAAACTCGCAGAATTGGGACTGAGCCCTGAACAGATTGCCACTACCTTGGCGCTAGAGGTGGAAACGGTTGCTGGTATTGTGGGTTAACGCGAATTCGATCGCACCAGTCGCCACGATAGACTGAAGGGAATCCCATTGCCAGGAGTTGTTGAGTGTTTAGTGTTGTCATTCCGACCTACAACCGCAAGCCCATTCTTGAAAAGTGTCTGCGGGCACTGGAGAAGCAGGCTTGGAGCGAACCCTATGAAGTCGTAGTGGTGGATGATGGCTCAACCGATGGCACGGTGGATTGGTTACGCGATCGATCGGCGGAATTTCCCCATGTCAACCTCTTTTGCCAAAACCACCTTGGCCCCTCGGCAGCAAGAAACTTGGGGGTGGAAAAGGCCCAAGGAGACATGATTATTTTTATTGACAGTGATTTAGTGGTGCTGTCTACGTTTCTCCAGTCCCATGGGGCTGCGTTGGCAAAAGGGCGTCAGGAATTGGGCAGCGATCGCTTTTTTACCTATGGCCGCGTGATTAACACCTGCAACTTTGATCAACCCACGGCGGAACCCTACAAAGTCACGGATTTCTCGGCGGCGTTTTTTGCAACGGGCAATGTGGCGATTCCCAAGCACTGGTTACTGGAAGCGGGCTTGTTCGATACGGGGTTTCAACTCTACGGCTGGGAGGATTTGGAACTGGGAGTGCGGCTGAAAAATTTGGGGCTGAAGCTGATTAAGGCTCCGGAAGCCGTGGGCTATCATTGGCATCCGCCGTTTAGCTTGGCCCAGATTCCCAACCTAATTGACAAGGAAATTCAGCGCGGGCGGATGGGCGTGTTGTTTTACCAAAAGCACCCCACTTGGGAAGTGCGGATGATGATCCAAATGACCTGGATTCATAAGGTTCTCTGGGGGTTGCTGTCCCTAGGGGGTTTGCTGAATGAAAAGACGATGGCTCCGCTGCTGCAATGGTTGATCGATCGCGGGCAACCTCAATTAGCGTTGGAAGCGGCCCGGATTTTCCTCAATTGGTACAACGTGCGTGGGGTCTATGATGCCTACGCTGAACTCAAGGCGCAAAGCTGTTAAGCCGAATTAGCGATTAGGCCAGATGGGCGGTTAAACCAAACTGAGTTTGGAGGGTGGAGTAATCGATTGGGAAGCCAACAGTGGGTTTATGCTGGATAACCGTTGGGAACTGCTGCTGAGCAGGGTGGTAAATGCCGATCGCAGGGCACTGCCATTACTGCTATTGAGTAAGCTGATCGCGGTGTTTAAGCTAGTTTCCAGTACTCGGCTGGGCGTCGGAGCAGACAACGCATGCTCAAAGGTTTTCGCAATCACATTGTGGAAGGCTTGAGTGGGATGGAACTCGTCCCAGAAAAGATAGGTATCCGGGTTGATGGTTGGGAGTTTCGCGATCGCTGGCTCAGTGATATTCGTGAAGCCAAACTTGCTGGGATTGGCCGCGATCGCTTCTCCGAGCGAAAAGGTATCCAGTTCTACGATGTCGGCTTTGAGGTAGCGATCGAGTTTGGCCAAGGTAAAGGAGAGGGTGATGTTAAACGCCAAACTATAGAGGGTGCTTTCCGTGGAAATATTGCGGATGGTGGCGAAGGGGGTGCGGCCTAGGTTGGGCAAGTTGGCAACCGCGATCGTATTGGCTCCCAGATCCGACAACTTCATCACCGATCGGGCAATGTTGGTTACGCCTTGGACAATGTCATTGGCGGCATTGGCAAACTGGCTTTGCAACGAAAAGAGATAATCATTGGCTCCGCCCCAAACGAAATATAGGGCATTGGGATTAGCCCGTTGTCCCGCCAAACTGAGTTGGAAGGTATCTACTTCCTGCTGGATGCCGGGAAAGATATCGGGTAAGGCTTGGCCTAAGGTTAATGAAGCTACATTCTGTGTTCCAGTGGTCGCTCCGATGTAGGCAAAATTGGACACCTTCGTGATACCGAGATCCTTCGCCAGGGACTCAACCCACAGGGCTCCGTTGGAAAGACGACCGGGGGCATAGGGTGGGCTGGGCGGAAACGGAATGCCAAAGGCCCTAGAAAAGTCGCGAGAAAAATTTCCGGTATCCGTCAAACTGTCACCAAAGGCCACAATTTGGTCGTATTGTCGGCGATGTAGCGTATTTTTCGGTGAGATCGCTAGCAGATACCGATCGTCAAATAGATCATGAATAAGAGACTTGATCCACCGGGTCGATCGCGATCGACGACTCAGAGCACTGGAGTAATTGGAGAGAAAATTGGCAAAATCGTAATTATCTTTAACAGCGCTTTTATCAGTGGATGCTAGCGGGGCCTGGGGCATGGCTTGACTCCTGGATCAGTTCAGAGCACTAAATTTTCTTGAGCTGATGCACACCGGATGCGGGGGAGCTATACAACTAATTAAGACGAGCTAATAAGTCAAGGCAGATTAATCAGACAACCTAATAATCCGCATAGAGTGATGGGCCGCATAGAGTTGGTTATAGCGACTTGGCTAGAGAGAATGTTGCCCAGGAAATAAATTGTTATCTGAACTTGTGCAATCCCCCATTTGCGCAGATTGCCGAGGATGGTTAGCGTTTGGCTTGTGAGGTGAGCGTTTTGGCGTGCGATCGCTGCACAAAAAGAAAAACACCCTCCTTTTCAAACTGCAACTGCAACTGGCGATCGGCCTTGAGCTGGTTCAGCCAGCGGGTCGCTAGAGCGGGATTCTTCCGGAAGGCGGGGTAGTGCTGATTGATCAACACATAATCCATTGCGGCAAAACTCTGGGGCGGTTGATTTGGCGTAATTTGATAAATCCCAGGACGGTGGGTCAGGTGGGGAATCAGTTCGTGGGTCGTGAGTACGGTGCCCTGGTGGGCCGGAATTTGGGCGATCGCCTCCCGTCGTGCCTGCCATGTCTCAAATCCATCCAAATATTTACCCGTAAATTGCCCATACTTCGCCATAGCCAGAAAGCTGACGATCGCCCAAACCCAGATCCAGCGCCGTGATGGGATGCTCCCTTTGCCCTCGGCCAAGATTGCGATTACGGTTAACAGCAGAAAGGGCAGAATCGGCAATGAGTATTGATGGATGATATTGCGCATCAAATCATTCTCAGACAGCAGATTCATCGCCAATTGGGGAATGGCCGCGACCAAGGGGACTAACGGCTTCCAGGAACGTAACCCCACCAGTCCCCAGGCCAGCGGAATCAGCAGCACAAACAGATAATTCAGCGTTTCCAGGGAAACAATATGTTCCAGCCAGAGCCAAGGTTTAAAGAAAATATTGAAGACAATTTCGTTAAGGGATTGGCCGAGATAGCCGTAGCGCACCACTGACTCCACGCCATGGGGTCGGAATGCCGGAATCACCACTTTTGTCGCCAGAAGAAACCAAAGGGTGCCGGAAAAGAGCGCGATCGCACCGCAGACTCGGCGCTTTTCCCAGACGATCAACCACAGCCCCATGGCCGCGATCGTCAACGCCAAAGCATCTCGGCAACCCAGGGCGAGAAAAATTGCGCTACCAAACCAGCCGATACGATTGGCCCGAGCGGCCCAAAGGGCGGTCAGAATTGCGGGAAAGGCCAACACTTCCGGATGAAAGTCCGACAGATTCAGGTTAAACAGCAGGGGATACAGCAGGGTTGTTCCCGCGATCGTGCTGGCTTGAGCCGTGGTCAATCCCGCTTGCCGTGCCAAGGCCCAGACGGGCCAGGGGCTGAGACTGAGGGCGATCGCTTGCAGCCCCAACAACCAGTACACCGTGGGATACAGTTTGTAGAGGATCGCCACAAAATACATAATCCAGTCCGCATGGCCGCCCATAAAGTGGTAGCCCCAGAAGGACACGATCGGCACTTCCCCCTGGCTAAGCAGATAGGCCGCTTGGTCGAAGTATCCAAGGTCGAGGGATCCCGATCGCAACAGGAGATGGCGAACCGTGCTGCATCCCATCAAAATCAACATGCTGATTCCCATCAGCCACTGCAACGGCTTGGGCGGGAGATCGACGGGGAGAGCTGCTGGAGACTCAAGTGGGAGCCATTTCACTGCACGCATAGGGCGATCGCACCACAATATCAGCACCCCTCATTATCCAGTACCCCGTAAATTCCAGATCGAGTCAATCCCTAGAGTGGCCCGCTTATGCTAGGCTAGAAAAGCTGTAAAAACCACACATTCAGGGTTTCGGGTGCTTCCAGAATTGTGCAGGAACGGACGGGAATTGAACGCTTGTATGTCTTCCTGGATCTCGCTTTCCCATCAATTCGCCCTATGAAGTACGCCTGAATGGAGGATTAACCCGAAAGGAGAAAATTTAATGCCAGTTGTATCTTTGGCTCAACTGTTGGAATCTGGAGTTCACTTCGGTCACCAAACCCGTCGTTGGAACCCCAAAATGAAGCCGTACATCTTTACCTCGCGTAATGGTGTGCACATTATCGACTTGGTGCAAACCGCTGAGTTGATGGATGGCGCGTACAACTTTGTGCGGACGGCTTCTGAGCAGGGCAAAAAGTTTCTGTTTGTGGGCACTAAGCGTCAAGCTGCTGGCATTGTGGCCCAAGAAGCGGCCCGTTGCGGAGCTTACTATGTGAACCAGCGCTGGCTCGGTGGAATGCTGACCAACTGGACAACCATCAAAACCCGGGTCGATCGCCTGAAGGAACTGGAGCGTCTGGAAGAAACGGGAGCACTGGATCTGCGGCCTAAGAAGGAAGCAGCGGTTCTCCGTCGGGAGTTGGATAAACTGCAAAAGTACCTCGGCGGTATCAAGAACATGCGGAAGATCCCCGATGTGGTGATCATGGTGGATCAACGTCGGGAATATAACGCAGTGCAAGAGTGCCAAAAGCTGAATATTCCGATCGTGGCGCTGCTGGATACCAACTGTGATCCCGATACGGTGGATGTGCCTATCCCTGCAAACGATGATGCGATTCGCTCCATCAAGCTGATTGTGGGTCGTTTGGCAGATGCGATCTATGAAGGTCGCCATGGTCAAGTTAACGCCGAGGAAGACTACGAAGATTACGAAGGCGCAGAGTACGAAGACGATTACGAAGAAGCGAGTGAAGAAGGCGGCGAAGAATAAACCTTCTCCTGCGATCGCGTGATCGTATACGTGTTCTCGATCGTCTAGTCAAATTCCAGTTCGCCTAGTTTCGAGTCCGTAGCACTGTATTTGAGGAGACGCGATCGATCGCGTCTCCAACCGCATAATCAATCATTGACGCAGATTCAGGAATAAAAAAATGGCTGAAATTTCCGCACAGGCAGTAAAGGAACTGCGCGAAAAAACGGGCGCAGGCATGATGGACTGCAAAAAAGCTCTGAAAGAAAACGACGGCGACATGGAGAAGTCCATTGATTGGCTGCGTAAGAAGGGCATTGCATCCGCTGAGAAGAAAGCTGGCAAAGTGGCAGCTGAAGGACTGGTGGGTCAGTACATCCACACCGGTGGTCGGATTGGTGTGCTGGTAGAAGTCAACTGCCAAACTGACTTCGTGGCGCGTAACGAAGCCTTCAAAGAGTTGGTCACCAACATTGCGATGCAAATCGCGGCTTGCCCCAACGTGGAGTACGTGAAGGTGGAAGACGTTCCCGCCGACTTCATCGAGAAGGAAAAAGCTGTGGAAATGGGCAAGGAAGATCTGGCGAACAAGCCTGCCGATAAGCGCGAAATGATCGTTAAGGGTCGTTTAGAGAAGCGTTTGAAGGAACTGTGCCTGCTGGATCAGCCCTACATCAAGGATCAAAATATCACCGTTGCCGAATTGGTGAAGCAACAGGTGGCAGCCCTGGGTGAAAACATCCAAGTGCGTCGCTTTGTGCGCTTTGTCCTGGGTGAGGGCATTGAAATTGAGCAAACCGACTTTGCAGCAGAAGTAGCCGCTCAAATATCAGGTCAAGCGTAAGCTGTGATTTCAGTGGTGATTGTGATTTCAGTTGTAATTTTGCTGAGTCCCATTATCCTAGCTAGTCACAACATGAGAACCTCAGTTTGAGAGCTTCAGTAATTTGAGAGAAGTAGTAGGTGGGTTTCTGACTGAAACCTGCCTTTTTTCGTTGTAAGATTTGCGTCCTACAACATTTGTGTCCTACAAGATTTGCGTTGTTTTGGATGAAAAATAGCGACGAAAAAACGGGAGTATTGTATTCAACACTCCCGTGGGATTTAACCAAGCTTATAGCCAACGACATGAGGCCGATCATCTTGCAGTCATTCTATTTGCCAGAATGGGCAACCTCATCATTTAGTAGATTTAACCCCGACTTTTAATCATCATCACTTCAACGATTTTGAGTGCAGTTGTCTGGGAGATTTCCAGAATGCGGCATAAATCATTGAGAAATCCTTGCTCGTCTTGCGTCATGATGCCGTCGGACAGTACCAAGTCCGTTGCAACGGCAAAAGCGGCTTCCCGCAGTTCACAGGGCAATGACTCCTTCGCAGCTTGTAGCAATATAGAAATACCGTCTTGCCGCATAATGCCGAATAATTTGTCATACATGTGGCGCATGGTTTCCGTAGGAGTATTGCGGAACAAGTGCATTCGAGCAAGGCTTGCAGTGATGGTATCAATCTCTTCATCCGCTAGATAGCCATCGGAAGAAATGGCCACGATCGTAATGGCTGCAAAGGCCTCCGCAGGACTTAAGGCGATGGGTCGTGCCGTGATCGGGCAGGCTATGACGGTGGAATTGGGTGAACTGCAAGGCACATCGAACAGAACCATACACCGATCTCCTGATGGCAGGGGGGACTGTAGCATTTCTCGATCATCTTTTTCTTTAGTCAGACTGCCCGGAAGTCTGCTAGAGTGAACGCGCCAACGATGGGTTCAGTCATTTGGCGGAATTAGATGAGTATGAAATCGCGTCTTGCTCCTTTTATCCAGGAATATATCTACCAGCAGGGTTGGGCGGATTTACGTCCAATTCAGGCGGAGGCTTGCCGGGTGGTTTTTGATACGGAAGATCACCTGTTGGTTGCGGCAGGAACCGCTGCAGGCAAGACAGAAGCGGCTTTTTTACCCGTTCTGACGCGATTGTATGAACGCCCGTCAGCATCGATCGGCGCATTGTATATCGGCCCAATTAAAGCGTTGATCAACGATCAATTTGAACGGCTGAATGATTTGCTGCAATTTGCGGACATCCCAGTTCACATGTGGCATGGGGATGTCACACAAAGCAAAAAGGCTCAGGTCTTGCGCCACCCCCAAGGCATTTTACAAATTACGCCGGAATCACTAGAAAGTTTGTTGGTCAATAAAGCCAGCGATCTCCAGCGATTATTAGGTGAATTACAATTCGTTGTCATTGATGAAGTCCATGCCTTTATCGGGAGCGATCGCGGGGATCAAATTCTTTGTCAACTGACTCGATTAGCGCAGTTAACCCGTAACGAAGCGCGTCGCATTGGTTTATCTGCTACCCTGGGTGATTACGATTTGGCTGAACGTTGGATGGCAGCAGGCACCCAGCGCCGGGTCGTCACGCCGAAAATGGCTGGGGCCGATCGTAAAATTCAACTGTCCCTAGAACATTTCTATGATCCAGGGCTGGTGGTACGGGCCAAGGAAGACACGCGGGATCAGGCGTTTAATCCCTACCATTTACATTTGTTGAACCAGAGTTTGGGTAAAAAATGTTTGATTTTTGCCAATGGGCGCACGGCGACGGAAGAGGCGATCGCGGGGATTCGCTCGATTGCCCAAGCCAAGGGCTATCCGGACATTTACCACGTGCACCACGGCAGCATTTCCGCTGATTTGCGTCAGGTAGCAGAGGCGGCCATGCGAGAACCCGATCGACCCGCTGTTACTGCCGCTACGGTGACGTTTGAAATGGGGATTGATTTGGGACAACTCGATCGGGTGATTCAACTGGAATCGCCCTCATCGGTGGCCAGCTTTTTGCAACGATTGGGACGATCGGGACGGCGGGGAGGCGTGGCGGAAATGCGCTTCGTTTGTGCGGAGGAGAAACCCACGGGGGAAGAAACCCTACCGGAACAACTGCCTTGGCAACTGCTGCAAGCGATCGCGATTATTCAACTCTATCTAGAAGAACAGTGGATTGAGCCACCGCAGTTTGTGCAGTATCCCTATAGTTTGCTCTATCACCAAACCATGAGTACCTTGGCCTCCCTGGGTGAATTAACTCCGGCCATCCTTGCCCAGCAGGTTTTACCCTTGCCCCCCTTCCAGAAGATTACTCAGGCCGATTATCGTGATTTGTTGCGCCACTGGATTGAGTTAGAGCATATTGAGGTGACAGAAACGAAGACCTTAATTATTGGGTTGAAGGGTGAGAAAATTGCCCGGAATTTTAAGTTCTACGCCATCTTTGCAGACAACGAAGAATACATCATCAAGTGCAATCAAAAAATTGTCGGTTCGATTATGGTGCCGCCCAGTGAAGGCGATCGCATCTCCCTAGCGGGTCAGGTGTGGGAGGTGCTGCAGGTGGATAGCCAACGCAAGGCCATTAAAGTGCGGCCCACCCAGCAAGCCGCGAATGCCAGCTCTTGGCGGGGCACCACGGGCGATATCCATACAAGGGTGTTGCAACGGATGCGGCAGGTATTGCAAGAGGATACGGTTTATCCCTACCTGCACCCCAGCGCCCAAGCACGACTTCAGACGGCACGACAGTTTGCCCGTAGTCACGGAATTTTAAACAGTCCGATCGTGTTACTCGAAGAGGGCTATGCCTGTATTTTTCCCTGGATCGGGACCAAGGCATTTCGCACACTGGAACGATTTCTGCGGCTGTACTGTCGGCCTTTGTTGAATATCAAAGGGGTGAAGGGTCGATCGCCCTATTTTTTAGTGGTGAATTTAGGGAAATGCCCGATCGAGAATCTACGCTATGAAATTCAAGCCCTGGGAGAACGGCCCTTATCAGCGGAGGAACTCATGGAAGCAGAAGAAGCTCCAAAAATTCAGAAATATGATGCCTATATTCCCGATGAATTTCTGCGCAAAGCCTTTGCTGCCGATGGGTTAGCGATCGAAGATTTAAAATCTGCCATCGCCCACGGATTTCCTGCCTTGGCTTGACCGAATTCCTGTTAACGTGCGTTCGACAAGCCAAATTGTCCCTCACAAATCTCCTGTGCTGGGACGGAGAATTCACTTGGGTGTCGGGGGAGTAGAGTCCCCTGACATCGCAGGGGGGTGGGGAGAAGGTCCCCGATCTTCGCTGCGCAGCAGCCCTGACGATCGAACTGCACCACGAATTGATCGAACTCACGGCCTGTTAACGTGACCAAATTTCCATTAAAAAAGAGAAGCTCCAAACAGGAACTTCCCTTCGTTAATTCAGCAAATCACAACCTCTGTAGGGCAAAGCGAACAAAGCAAATTTAGGCGTTTCCACCCGCAGCTTGAACGCGCGCGCGCGCCCGCTTAAATGCTTGGCTTGCCTGAAGCAATTCTTGGCGATCGGTGCCACTTTGAGCCTTGTTATAGCGAACTTCCGCTTCCCCAAAGGCTTTGCGGGCTTCATCCAGATTAATATCCGCCCCGCGTTCTGCACCATTCACCAGAACCGTGACTTCGTTGCTTTCAACTTCAGCAAAGCCACCCATCAAGGCGATCGGGGTCCAGTTTTTGTCTGCCCGAACCCGCATTACCCCAGTTTCCAATGCGGTTAACAGGGGTGCGTGGCCGGTCAAGATTCCCAACTGGCCGGTTGTGCTGGGCAGAATCACTTCTTCAGCCGTTGCATCCCAGACAGTTTTATCGGGTGCAATCACACGAACAGTTAAAGACATGGCAGTTCTCCGAGCAGTTCTTCAAGTCGTTCTCCAAAGGATTGCCAGGATTGGCTCAGGAGCTAGGGGCGAGCTGAGGACAGGCCGTTTAGCTCACCCCTAGACTCGAATCACTGACTACTTGCCTTCAGCCTTCAGCTTCGCGCCTTTAGCGATCGCTTCGTCAATGTCGCCGACCATGTAGAAGGCTTGCTCCGGCAGGTCATCCAATTCACCCGCCAGAATCCGCTTGAAGCCTTCGATCGTCTTGGGCAGCGTCACATACTTACCAGGTGCACCGGTAAACACTTCAGCCACGAAGAAGGGCTGGGACAGGAAACGCTCAATCTTACGGGCACGGTATACCGTCAGACGGTCTTCTTCAGACAGTTCGTCCAGACCCAGAATTGCAATGATGTCTTGCAGTTCTTTGTACCGTTGCAGGGTGGATTGCACAGCCCGAGCGGTGTCGTAGTGGTCAGCCCCTACGATCGCGGGTTGCAACATCGTAGAAGTGGAATCCAGGGGATCCACAGCGGGGTAAATTCCCTTAGCGGCCAAGCCCCGGGACAATACCGTCGTTCCATCCAAGTGGGCAAAGGTGGTTGCCGGTGCGGGGTCAGTCAAGTCATCCGCCGGTACGTAAACCGCTTGGATGGAAGTGATGGAACCCTCGGTGGTTGAGGTAATCCGCTCTTGCAGGTCACCTACGTCCGTCCCCAGGGTGGGCTGATAACCCACAGCGGAGGGCATCCGACCCAGCAGTGCGGATACTTCAGAACCGGCTTGTACGAAACGGAAGATGTTGTCAACGAACAGCAATACGTCTTGCTTGTTGACATCACGGAAGTACTCAGCCATGGTCAGACCCGACAGAGCCACGCGCATCCGTGCCCCCGGTGGTTCATTCATCTGACCGTAGACGAGTGCAATTTTGGATTCTTCCGGCTTGTCAGGGTTGATTACGCCGGACTCAATCATTTCGTTGTAAAGGTCATTCCCTTCACGGGTCCGCTCACCCACACCGGCAAACACCGACACCCCACCGTGCTTGGTTGCGATGTTGTTGATCAGTTCCATCATGATCACGGTCTTGCCCACGCCAGCACCGCCGAACAGACCGATCTTGCCACCCCGACGATAGGGGGTCAGCAGGTCAACGACCTTAATCCCGGTTTCAAAAACGGAAGGCTTAGTTTCCAGTTCCGTCAGCTTAGGTGCGGGACGGTGGATGGGCATCGTCTTGGAGACATCCACATCGCCTTTTTCATCCACGGGCTCACCGAGCACGTTGAAGATGCGACCTAGGGTTGCAGTTCCCACGGGGACGCTGATGGGAGCTCCGGTGTCTAACACTTCCATCCCACGGACCAAACCTTCAGTGCTGCTCATGCCCACTGCACGGACTTGGCTATCGCCCAAAAGCTGTTGAACTTCACAGGTTACAGAGACTTCTTGACCTGCGCTGTTCGTTCCTCTGATATTGAGGGCGTTATAAATAGCGGGCAATTTGCCGGCGGGGAACTTAATGTCAATAACCGGACCGATGACTTGTGTAATGTAGCCAATACTTGCTGCTGTGGTGACCATGCTTACGCCCTACTGTAGGTATTCAGCTTACTTCAAAAACGAATGTGCTCTGAAAGCTATCCCGACTAGGATCCCAGCAGTCAGGGCTAGTCGTATTTGAGATCACTTTCAAGCAGGCTAAATTGCCAAATCCCAGATTACCACTGAAGGGTTACGGATGATTAAGAAGTTCTAAAGTCCGTAGGAAATTTTGCTTAGTGGAGACTGCTGAGGCTGGGATCGCGGTGGAACTGGGGATCCTAGGGTTCGCTGCTGAGATCGATCGCCGATCGCACCTGATGGCCGATGTCTCGACGGTAGTACATCCCCTGGAACTGGATTTCCCCTAGGGCCTGGTAGGCTTTGGCAAAGGCCGCATCGAAGGTATCTCCAAGGGCGGTGACCCCTAGGACGCGCCCACCATCGGTGACGAGGCCCGTTTTCTTCCGGTAGGTTCCCGCATGAAAGACCGTGGCTCCCCAGCCTTCGGCATCGGAAATGCCAGTGATGGGATAGTCTTTTTTGTACTTGCCGGGATAGCCACCGGAGGCTGCAACGACGCAGGCGGATACTTGAGGTTTCCAGCGGAGGGGATCGACATCTTCCAGCTCCCCATTGACGCAGGCGAGCATGAGTTTTTCCAGGGGCATGTCCAGGAGGGGCAGGACGGCTTGGGTTTCTGGATCGCCGAAGCGACAGTTAAATTCGATGACTTTGGGGTCGCCCTCCGGGGTGATCATTAACCCCGCGTAGAGAATGCCACAGTAGTCAATGCCCCGTTGCTTCAGGGTTGCGATCGTCGGTTCCAGGATTTCCCGTTGGACTCGTTCCATCAACTCCGGGGTGACGATCGGAGCGGGGGCGTAGACTCCCATGCCGCCGGTGTTTTCTCCGGTGTCCCCTTCGCCGATGCGTTTGTGATCCTGGGCTGGCAGTAAGGGGCGGATAGTGTTGCCGTCGGTAATGGCTAGGACAGAGGCTTCCTGACCGAAGAGGCATTCTTCGATTACCACCTGCTTACCAGCGTCGCCAAATTGACCGCTGAAGCAGGCATCGATCGCGGTGAGGGCTTGGCCAACGGTTTCTGCGACGGTCACGCCTTTCCCAGCAGCGAGGCCATCGGCTTTGATGACGATCGGGGCTCCCTCCGCTTCCACATAGGCCTTAGCATCGGCGGCATTGTCAAACACAGCGGATTTGGCCGTGGGAATACCTGCTTCTACCATCAACGCCTTGGCCCAAGCTTTGCTGGATTCAATTTGCGCTCCGGCACGGGTGGGGCCGAAGACTTTCAGCCCTTTGCCCCGCATATAGTCGGTAATGCCTTCCGCTAAAGGAGCTTCTGGCCCAATCACCACTAACTTAACGTTATTGACCAAACAGAACCGAGTAATGCCCTCAAAGTCGTTTTGGGTCATTTCCATATTGCGGCATTGGGGCAGGGTTGCTGTGCCGCCATTCCCCGGAACGCAGGTGACCTCCACATTGTCCGACTGCACCAGTTTCCAAGCGATCGCGTGTTCGCGCCCACCATTGCCAACCACCAAAACTTTCACAGCAGCCTCACTCAACTTGATAGAATCCAGAGCTGGGGTAGATGTCGAGTCGATTTGCCCACTTGCGGGAACTTTTGACTATAAAACTTTTGACTATAACCCAAGGATCAACAATACCATTCTGGGTGGTGAGATGAGGACGATCGTGATGAGTCGATGGCAGCAGCACAGCAGGATGCAAGGCGGGATCCCCAGAGGTGTGACCAGTGGATTGGCGGGGATCGCACTGGGACTATTCGCGATCGCCTTACCCAGTTCAGCCCAACTCCCAACCCGAGTGCTTGGCCCGCAGATTAAAACGCCGCCGAAAACCCAAGCTTCTCCCCCCAAGCCCCAGGAAGATCGATTTCCCCCGAATCCCTTGGAAATCCAAGAACCCGATCCTCTCTTGCCAAAAGGTAAACAACCCCTATCTGCGGCAGAGCGCGATCGCCTGCGGACAGCCTTAGATGCACTATCGCTGCAAGGAATGGCCAAGCTCCAAGAAGGGAAACCCCAGGAAGCCTTTGACCTTTGGAATCGGGAGTTGCGCTTGCGACGGGCGCTGGGCTATCGGGAAGAGGTGATTGCCCTGGGCCGTGTGGGGGAAACGGCGTGGCAGCAGAGCCAGACCCAGGAAGTTCGCTACATTAGCCAACGCTTGCAGCAAATCCAGGCCGAAATTCAGAAGCCCCCTATTCCCACCGATCGCGCCGAACTGATAGAACTGCTGGGACTCGCCTATCAATTAATTCGATCGCCGGATTTGGCTTTGAGTGTGTACGAGCCGAAGTTGGCCCAAGCCCGACAACGGAAGAATGCGCTGGAGGAATTTAATGCCCTCAACGAAATTGGGTTACTGCATCTCAACTGGTTTCGCTATCCCAATGCGGCGCAAACCTATCGGGATTTACTAGCGATCGCCCGTCAAAACCAGGATCTCACCAGTGAGGTACTCTACCTGATCCAACTAACCTATGTGCATGAGCAGGCAAAACAACCAGAACAAGCCGTGCCCTATCTGGAAGCCCTGCTGCAAATCTATCAAGATCAGCCAGAAGTTCTGCCAGCCTTGACCTTGCGGTTGGCGGAAAACTATGACGCCGCGAAAAACGTTGAAAAAGCGGAGCAAAATTACCAAGCGGCTTATACCCTGTCCCAAGCGATTACTCAGTCTTCCTATGGTGGAGATGCATTACAGAAACTAGGTCTTCTCTATCGTCGTCACGATCGCATTGATGCCGCAGTACAGGTGTATGACTTTCTGGTGGATTATGGGCAGACGATCAATGATCTGTATCTCTCCATGAATGCGGCGGATCAGCTCGGTCAGTTACGACTTTTGCAGAAAGACACGCAGGGAGCGATCGCGGCATTCCAGCAAGGCTTGCAATTTGCCCAAGTGTTGCAACTACGGCCTGAATATTTCACCCAACGCATTGAGAAAGCGCAGAAACCTTCGAACTCGCAAGGCCAACCCTTGGATAGTCCATCGAGTGGCCCCAAAGTAGCACCTCAAATAGCGCCTCAAGTAGCGCCTCAAGTAGCGCCGACACCCATGCCGCCTGCGATCGAAGGGAAACCAAAAGCGTCCTAGTCAGCGATCGAGGCTGCGGGTCAGGAAACATCTCAAAACATGTCAAACTCCGCCTATTGCGATTGTGTCTGATTACACTGAAGGTAAATCTTCAGTCAACGCTAGATTACACAGCGGTTGTGTAACAGTTTTTCGTTGTTTCGCTGCCTCAGGAAGGCTAGAGGACTATGTTTCGGCGGATTCTTGTCGCGTTAGATCGTTCTGACAGTAGCTCAGCAATTTTTCATGAAGCCCTGACATTAGCGCGATCGATGGGGGCAGCCCTGATGCTGTTGCATGTTGCCAGCGTCTTTGAAGAGGGGTATAGTGCACCGTTTTATCCTGGGGTGGACGGGATCTATTCCACGCTCCATGATGAAGTGATCAAAAGCTATCTGGCCCATTGGGAAGAAATGCAGGCAGAAAGCTTGAATTGGTTGCGATCGCTCTGCGACCAAGCGACGGAGGCCGGGGTTCCGACGGAATTTTCCCAGGCAGTCGGCGATCCGGGACAAGTGATTTGTCAGCAGGCCCGATTTTGGAATGCAGATTTGATTTTGGTGGGGCGTCGAGGGCGCAAAGGCTTCACCGAGTTGCTGTTGGGGAGTGTTAGCAATTATGTCCTCCACCATGCGCCCTGTTCGATTCTGACGGTGCAGGGTTCCACTATTTGTGCACATGAGCAACCCATAATACAGGAATCGCCAGTCGTGTGATGACCAGCGTGTGATTCCCTAAAGTGTGATTCCTAACAAATTAAGGGAAGGTGGCTGAAAAGCTACCTTCCCTTAATTTTTTCATTGAGATATATGGACGGGATACATGGGTGGAATACATGGGCGATCGTGGCAACGAGACTTCTCATACAAGATAGAGACCCGCTGCCCACGATCGATAGGCAGGATCTTATGCCATATTATTTTCCAAGGCCCACCGTGCGAGTTCAGTCCGGTTGTGTAAGCCCGTTTTGCCTAGCATATTGCTAACGTGACTTTCGATCGTCCGTTGGCTGACGTTCATTTCTTCAGCAATTTCGCGATTAGCACGCCCCCGAGCGACAAATTGAACGACCCGCAGTTCAGTCGGCGTCAGTTCCACATCAAAGGGCACTTGAATCTTGGGAGACCCGTCTCCACCTTTGGACTCCTTGTGTTGGATCAGTCGGGATGCTTGTTTGAGGGACGATTCCACTTGAGCCACCAATTCTTCTGGCTCAAAGGGCTTGACCATATAGACATCCGCCCCAATGTTTAACCCTTTAACGCGGTCTTGGCTTTGGCCCTTGGCGGAGAGAAAGAGAACAGGAATCCAGTTAGTTTTGGGATCATTGCGAATGGCACTCACGAGCGAATATCCATCCATCTCGGGCATCATGACATCGCAAATAATCATGTCCGGTGTGTGCCCTTCTAAAACCTCTAGGGCCTCTCGACCGTTCTCAGCGGTAATCACCTCATAGCCACGAAACTCCAGGTAGTCCTTAACCAACAAGATGAGGTTAGGGTCATCGTCAATGAGGAGTAACTTTTTTGGGATGATGTTAGTAGCTTCCTTCATATTGACTCGTATTGCCTGGATGTCGATAAGGTGAACTCGTTAATCGGTGCTGGGTGGAACCCAAGGAACCTGCCCATCGTTAATGAACCTGCCGTAGGAGATTACGGATGCAAGATTCATTGATTTCTGCCATGCTGGGTGGATACAGTGAATATTCCCAAATGAACTGCAAAACTATCGGTTGAAGGCAGGAACCTTCGGATTATTTTGCACCGGGTTCTCGATCGGTTCACTGAGTGCCATTTTACTTAGTGACATTGTATACGACCCCCTAAAAAAGTTACCTTGGAAAGCTTGAAGATTGTGAGTTGAGGTTCCAGGAACTGAAGGACGCTCACAATGTAAGTTCCGAGCAAGTTCCGAGCAAGTTCCGAGTAAGTTCCGAGCACAGGGTACAGAGTTTAGGAAATGCCCTAGGGCGCTGCTTGTGAGTCAGGAGACTGGAGACTCGCTTCCTGGCTGGTCTGAGTACTGAGGTTCTGAGTGTTAAGGTTCTGAGTGCTGAGGTTCTGAGTGCTAAGCTTCTGGGGTCTCGGGGTTAAGGGATGCTCCAAAAAAGCATACTCTTGGACAACTTGCCCACCAATGAGATGCTGCTGAATAATCTGTTCAATGACCTCAGGTGTTGCACATCGGTACCACACCCCCTCAGGATACACCACGAGGATGGGGCCTTGTTGACACACTCGTAAACAGTTGGCTTTCGTACGAAAGATACAGGTGGGCCGATCGGGTTGAGGTTGATCTAGCTTCAATTCGCTGAGGCGTCGCTTGAGATAGTTCCAAGCTTCTAATCCCACTTCCTGGCTACAGCACAGGGGTTTGGTTTGATCTGCACAGATGAGAAGGTGACGCTCGATGGTGCGTAAACCAAGGGTGCGAATACAAGCGTCTAAGGAATTCTCTTGAGACATCTAGTTTAGGCAATACACGGGAGACACAGCACACGGGAGGCACAGCACACGGGAGGCACAGCACACGGAAGACAACACCTGCGGAATGCTTACTTAAGGATAGCCTTTACAGATAGAGATTAGTGGCCATTCCCCACGTTCTAGGATTAGGGATTCTGGAGTTTAAGATTAGGACGCATACAATTTGATGATTGAGTAATGGTTGAGATGATTCAGCGGGGATGATTTCGATGGAGATTATTCGATCGGACTGACCTTTGCCCGATAGAGCAATTTTTCTCCCTGCCGATAGCCAGAATATCGGATCCGTACCTGATCACCTGGATTGGCGCTCCCTGCCATTAATTGATGTTGGTGCGGATCAAACGGAATTTCGTCCCCTACCGTTCCGATGGGGAGAAGTCCCCACTGTTGAAGCAGCGTTTCCACCGGGCGTACTAGGGGAATCAAATTAACAGCAGGTAATTGGGGATTTTTCTGGGCGGCATGAACAGCAGCAGACCATTGCAATAACCAAGGTTCCAGCGTTTGTAGACTGGTTTGCTGAAATTCTTGCCACAGTTGTTCCCGTTGTTGCTGTAACTGCTGCACGAGTCGATCGTATTCCCCTTGCAGATTGTTGGAGGGCGGTAAATGATGGGCTGGCGGTGCGGTCGGTTCCTGGGAAAACTGCTGGAATAGCGCTTCGATCGAGATCTCTAAAGCACTAGCTAACCGGGTTAATGTCCTAATTTTCATCAGCGGAAGATGACCGCGCCGTAGACGGGTAATCGCTTTTTCCGAAATGCCTGCCCGCTGACTGAGGTTGCGAAAACTGGGAATGCCTTGAGCCTGCATCAACGCTTGTAAACGCGCTGTGTATTCCGGTGACTGGGTGGGATGCGGTGAGGGGGTAGATGGAGCGCTAGAAGACTGGCTAACGGATGGATGGGACGATGGGTTGACCGATGGATGGAACGACATAGTTTACCTTGAGCACGACCCCAGTTTTAAATATCCCATACGGACGATCGATCATAGGGTAAACGTTTGTTGAGGAAGCGGTATGTTGCAGCCGATCGTGTTGTTGATGATTTCCAATGTGTTTATGACCTTTGCCTGGTACGGGCATTTAAAGGATCTCAAAACTGCGCCTCTCTGGGTCGCGATCGGGGTGAGTTGGGCGATCGCGTTTTTTGAGTATTGCTTTCAGGTTCCTGCAAATCGGCTTGGCAATGCTTATTTCAGTCTGCCGCAGCTCAAAGTGCTCCAGGAAATTATCACGATGGTCATCTTTGCTGGATTCAGTGTGATCTATATGAAAGTTCCCATTACCCGCAATTACATGGTGGCCGCGATGCTATTAGCTGGAGCCGCCTACCTGATTTTTAGCGAGAACCAGACGCGATGAGGAAATTACGATCTCTACCGATCGAATTAGACCATGCGTGAAGAACTCGGGGAGAAAATATCACTTACAACAGATTTGCAGCCCTATTGGATGATTTTGTCTCAGTTTTTTCCTGATTGAATTGGATGGCTGCGGTATAGGGGAATGGTAGATGCACCCTGACAAATTTGACCTCCCAAGCTCCCGGCCTGGGAGGTTTTTTATGGGCTCTCTGTTCTTTGATGACCGGAACGATCGCGGGTTCGGCTAACGCATCGCCGCAACGGTATTTCGCCATGCCAAGTCTTTGGACAATACAATCAGGGCCCGTTCCTCAGGGCCTGTAAACATTTGGGCTTTGATCAGTTCAGTCAGTACTTGGTACGTTAGTTGTTTCGCAAAGGTGCCCCCCGCCTGTAGTAGATGACTGTAGTAAGTGAACTGCGATCGGCCTTGGGGGTCCAGGTGAAATTGATGGATTTCATCGTGCGTCATTTTGACGACGGGGGTATCCACGGGAACGACAACGCGGGGAATCCCTTGCAGCCCATAGGCGGGCGTCGTTGTGGAGACCAAGCTACCAATGAGAACTGTCCACAATAAGGTGCGCGTCTCAGTAATCAGATCGGGCGCAAAAACGGGGTCAGGTTCGCTAGTGAGGCGGGGGCCGAGGTTGTTGAAGTTGGGATTGAGCAATTGGGAGTTGTACACTAAACCCACTGCCCAGTGCCGACCGTGGCTTTCTTCCAGCTTGACAAAGGTGCCAAATCCATAGTCATCGGCCTTGGGCGCATCGAGAAATTCGGTTTCATCATCGACTTGGACGATGTAATCGCAGTGGGAGTTGGATTTGACGACTTTGCCCAAACGCATGTTTAGTGCCTGCTTGAGGGTTAATGAATAGTTCTTCTGTTCCAAATGGGATTATTGTAATACCATTTGCAAATTTGCAAACAATAGAACTCTGTACAGTCACTAAACTCTGTACAGTCACTAAACTCTGTACAGTCACCAAACTCATGCTGGAGGATTTATGGCAAAGGTTATTCAGGGCGATCGAATTGGCAAGACAGGTCAAATTACGTTGGGGTGTTCAGCGGTTTTATTCGACCCCGATGGCCAACGGATCTTGATGACGCGGCGCACGGATAACGATCGCTGGTGTTTGCCGGGAGGGCGGGTTGATCCGGGGGAATCCGTAGCGGAAGCCTGCCTGCGGGAAATGGTGGAGGAAACAGGGCTGTTAGTGGAAATTGTGCGCTTCTTAGGCGTGTATAGTGATCCCAATTATTTGATTGAATATGCCAGTGGTAACCGCTGCCAGATTGTGGCGTTGAATTTTGAAGTTAAACAGGTGGGCGGTGAATTGGGGTTGAGCGATGAAACCAACGCCTATGGCTATTACACGCGATCGGAGATTCGATCGATGGATGTCATGGATCACCAACGACAACGTATTGAAGATGCATTTGACAGTCTAGAAAATGCAACAGAAGGTCCTTGGATTCGATGATTCTTGAATCAGAAAAAGTAACACTTGCTCTAGAAAGGTAAGGCTTGCTCTAGAAAGGTAAGGCTTGTTTTAGAAAAGTAAGACTTGTTTTAGAAAAGTAAGGCTTATTTTAAACAAGTAAGACTGGCTCCAAGGAAGAAAAAAATAACTTGGAGCAATTTTATGCTGTCAATGCTTAAAGGTGAAAGGTGGAGGTCAAGCCTCGGGTTGCGGCTGCCCAAAAATGCAAGATATTGTCCCAGACAAGGGCTCCCCGTAGAACTTTAAACTTCCTTCAAAGAAAGACCACGGTTTTTAGAGATTTGTCTCTGGCACCATCATTTGTCCGGAATTTTACTGAGGTTAGAGAAACCTGAGTCATTCACTGAACAAAAATTTGCGTACTCATCAGGATGTCACCCTTGCTTGCTTGTGAAAGAAGCAGGCGATTTGTCTTCCCATCGTTTTTCGGTGTCTGCTTGCCTCTTGTGCTTAGAACCCTGGTTTCTCTTCCAACGGAACATGTGCTATGAATCCTGATTTTTTTGCTGCGGCTTCGGCGATCGCGCCGTTGACCGATCATTTGTCCCTATCGACCAGTCCCCTAGACCTACCCCCATTCTCTGGGGCGACGACTGGGCGATCGCTCGTTTTTATCGATGGGGGGGTGGAAAACTACCAGCAACTTCTGACGGGACTGAATGCGGGAAGTTCTGCATACTTTATTGATCCCCAGCAGAACGGGATTGATCAGATTAGCCAGGTTCTCGCTGGATTGAGTGACGTTGCTGCCATTCATATTGTTTCCCACGGCAATGTTGGCAGGCTCAAACTGGGGAATGCGGATCTGAGCGGCGATACCCTCGGACTCTACGCCGATCGCCTGCATCAGTGGGCGACACATTTAACCGAAGATGCCGATATCTTCCTCTATGGCTGTGATGTAGCCCAAGGGGATTTGGGAACCACCTTTGTGCAACAATGGGCAACCCTAACAGGGGCAGATATTGCGGCTTCTAATAACCTCACGGGGAATTCCGACCTAGGGGGTGATTGGACCCTAGAAGTTAACACAGGTGCGATCGCGACCAACCTCGCCTTTCAATCAACCACCCTAACGCAGTATCAAAACACGCTGCTTACACCGATTAGTACAGCAGAATATAACAGCTTTAAAGCTGGGGTTAATGATTTTCTAGCACTGGCGCAAACGGGAATTGATACGATCGCCTTTGCCCAACGCTTACCCCTGGTTGGCAGTCAATTAGCCAGTACCGCAAAATTTTTCCAAACGCTGAAGAACGATTTAGCAACCGCCTGGGCCACGCTAGAAGCGATTCCTGTGGCTGATTTAGATAGCGAAGATATCCGCAGCACGATCGCGACTGCTTTAGCGCCCTACCTACCCAGCGGCGTTACGGTGACTGAAAATGCGAGCCAGGTTGTCTTTAACTTAGATCTGAGTCGAGTGGTGAATTCTAACCTGGACTTTGATCTGGGCTTAGATGCGATCGGGCTGAGTGTTGGCAGCAGCGGCAATATCAATACTCAATTAGGGTATACCTTGCCGCTTAAGTTTGGCGTTGATTTAACTAGCAGTGAATTTTTTGTTGATACCAGTGCGCTGAATGAACTCGCGATCGGCTTAACGGTCACCACACCGGGACTCAGCGCCACCGGACGACTAGGCTTTTTGCAAGTCAATGTGGCTGGGCAAGATAGCCAAGGCAACGCCACCAATTTTGCGGGACAGTTTCAGGTTGACCTGCGCGATCCCAACAGCGACGGACGCCTCACCGCCAGCGAACTCGCCGGACTCAGCGCAACCCAACTACTCAGCTCCAAACTCCAAGCCAATGCGGATCTGAACTTAGGGCTAACCACGAGCTTTGGTGGTTCTGCGGCGTTCCCTTCTTTGAAAGCGGATTTGAATATTGATTGGGCCTTTGATCCCAATAATCTCAATCTCCTCCCCACCGCAGCTTTTAATAATGCGCGTTTGAATCTGGGTGAGTTTTTTAGTGAATTTGTTAATCCCATCTTTTCAGAAATTCAAAAAGTTTTAAAACCGATTCAGCCGGTTTTTGATGTTCTGAATACCCGTATGCCCGTCCTATCAGATATTGGGCCACTGCGGGATATTTATGATTTGGATGGGAATGGCACCGTCACGCTATTAGAATTCGTCGGCAAGTCTAGCGGCAATGAAAGTGCTGCAAAATTCCTCAGTGCGGTCACTCAAATTGCGCAATTTATTAACAGCATTCCCACGGGCGTGGGGGATGTCTATATTCCCCTAGGTAATCTGCGGTTAAACGACAGTCCCACAGCGGATTTGCGCACAGCAGGTTTACTGAATAGTCTCAATTTAAATAACGCGAGCTTGGTCGATGACTTAACGAATCTGTTACCCGGTGTTGATAATGCAACTCGCAATATTCTAAACAACTTTAAGAGCAGTACTAGCAACGCGAACTTCAGCGGGGGCCTAGCCTTTCCGTTATTGCAAAATCCAACCACTGCCTTGGGGTTACTTCTAGGTCGGAACGTTTCGCTCTTTACCTTAGACTTACCGGCCCTAGGCACCAACTTTAACGTTAGTCAATTTTTCCCCATCCTCGGCCCCTTGGGCGTACGCTTAAGTGGCAGTTTTGACTTCCAGGCCGACTTTAACTTTGGCTACGACACCGAAGGCTTCAAACAATTTGCTACAGCGTTGGACGGCGGATCGATCGACCCCAGTTTGATTTTCAACGGTTTCTACATCAGTGATACCGCATCCCCCGATGGCAACGGCCCTGATATCCCCGAAGTCAAGATTAATGCCAGCGTTCAGGCATCTGGGGAAATTAATGTCATCGTTGCAGCGGCTGGCGTGGGCGGCGGACTATTTGCCACAGTGAACCTCGACCTGCGCGATCGCGATCCTGCCACAGGCAATTCCGTACCCTATGCTGACGGCAAAATTCGCCTCGATGAATTAGGCAAAAACTTCGCAGCGAATGGCCCCCTTGGGATTTTCACCGCATCGGGTAAGTTGACTGCGGGGTTAAATGCCTACATTAAAGTCGGCGTTGACTTACCCTTTGTCGGTTTTGTTGGCTGGCAGGATTCCTTTGACATTGCCACTGCCACCCTCCTTGACTTTGATACAGACACCTCAAAACTTGCTCCTAATCCTGTCTTAGCAGAATTCGATCCGACCTTAGGCGCTAACGTCCTGCGACTCAACATGGGGCCTAATGCAGCGGCTCGGCTGGCAGGCAATCTAGATGATGCGAACGAAACGTTTAAAGTAACCCGATCGGCGGATGGCAGTAAATTACTCGTCACAGCCTTTGGCTATACCCAGGAATTTGACGCTAGTACCGTCGCTAAGATTTACGCAGAGGGAGGCGCTGGAGATGATGTAATCGACATCGCTGAGGATGTAGCAATTCCAGCAGAACTGTGGGGCGACTTTAATCCAGCACGCAACCCAGGCCGCAGTGAATTTGGCAATGACAAGATTTTCGCAGGAGGAGCCGCTGCCATTCTCCATGGTGGGGCTGGGAACGACGAATTAACCGCTCGATCGGGGGATTCCCAACTGTTTGGGGAAGCGGGCAACGATAAGCTATTTGGGGGCACCGGCAACGATACAATGCTCGGCGGCGAAGGAGACGATCGTCTCTACGCTAATGATGGCAACGACACTCTAGAAGGTAATCAAGGCGACGATTACCTTGAGGCGGGCAAAGGCAACGATACCGTCTACGGCGGCGATGGCAACGATCGCATCAAAGGTGGGGACGGGAACGATACACTCTACGGCAATGATGGCACCGACATTATCGAAGCGGGGCAAGGCGATGATACGGCCTACGGTGGAGCAGGCAATGATTACATCTTAGATGAGGGAGAAATCGTCATTGTCAACAGCACGGATTCCCCTTCGCTTCCCCCCGGTGGCCCAGTGCTCGACAATGTGGTTGTGAAAAACAAACCAGGTTTATTGATTCAAGTCAATCTCTCCGCCGGTGGTGGCAACGATACCTTCTACGGTGAAACAGGCAATGATGTCTTGTTTGGTCAAGCAGGTGTCGATATCCTCTACGGACAGGAAGGCGATGATTGGCTGGATGGGGGAGCCGATCGGGATTTCCTATTGGGTGATTTAGGCAGCGTCGATCGGGCAACGGAAACCGTCACACTCACACCGGGCAGTGGCGGCAATGATAAGCTCTTCGGCGGTAGTGGCAATGACGAACTCTACGGGCAAGCAGGTGATGATGAACTCTACGGGCAATCCGGCGATGATGTCTTGATTGGTGGATTGGGCAATGATCTAGCGGATGGTGGAGCCGATCGAGATTGGGTACTGGGGGATGAAGGAAGTGTTAATCGTACGACCAACACTGTCACCCTGGGTGCAGGCAATGGTAACGATATGCTTTTTGGTGGTTCAGGCAACGATGATCTCTACGGTCAATTAGGTGATGATTTACTTTTTGGCGATAGTGCTCAAATCGTTAGCGTCAATGGTTCTACGGAACGAGTCGAATCGATCGACACGACCAATGGTGGAAACGATCGCCTCTTCGGTGGCTTAGGACGGGATGTCTTGCTGGGTGGAACCGGGGACGATCGGCTATTTGGCAGTGACGAAACTTACAGCGAAGTTGGAGCCGCCAATCTTCTCTTTGGCGATAATGGGGCCGTGCTGCGACGTAAGTCCGATTTGTTTATCACTGAAGTTGCGTCCACCAATCCGGCCAACGGCGGACGTGACGAGATTCAAGCGCAAATCAGTGATGTCATTGTGGGCGGTTCCGGCGGTTTGGATGCCCCTGGTCTAGGAGGCGATCGTCTCTTCGGCAGTACAGGGAATGACATTATTCTGGGCGATAACGGTCGGGTAGTTCGCCGCAATGATGGTCAAGTCGATCGTATTGACCTACTGTTTAACGATCAAGGGGGCGATGATCTGATTGAAGGTCGCGCAGGCAGCGATATTTTACTGGGCGGCGGCGGCAACGATCGCATCATTGGCGGCAGTCAGATTGCCAATGCCAGCGATGGCGTCGATTACATCTTCGGTGGTGGGGGTGATGACGCGATCGCCGGGGGCAACGCCACCATTACAGACAATGCCAACCCAGCGGCGCGGGTGATTACTAATCTTGACAGTAGCGCGATCGTCAATTGGCTGTTTGGCGACTACGGTTTATTGACCTTTATCGGCATTGGCGATGATTTAAATAGCCGCTTGGGCTTTAAAGTGCTGGATTACTTTGCAGCCACCCTGACCAAAGCCCAAAGTATTCTAGGCGAAGCAGAAGGCAACGATCGGATCGTCGGTAATTTAGGTGCCGATCCCCTCTTCGGCGGTGGCGGCAATGACACGATCAGCGGCGGCGAAAACGACGATCGCATCTTGGCTGACTACGGTGTAATTGAACTGACGAACGGGAGTCCAACCCGCCTAGCCAGCACAGAGCCAAGCGTTGGCGGCAACGACATTGTCGAAGGCAGTAATGGTAAAGATTGGATCATTGGGGGAGCTGGAAACGAAATCAACCTTGACGGCAGCAGCGGTCAAGACATCATTTTGGGTGACAACGGCGAAATTCTAATCAATAACGGAATCGTTACCCAAACCCGATCAACCAATCCAGAATTTGGCGGTAATGATGTTATCAACGGTGGCAATCAATCGGATATCATCATCGGGGGCAGCGGCAACGACCAAATGGATGGCGGTGCTGATGAGGCTTCAGATATTCTGCTAGGTGACAACGGCATTGTCTACGGTAATACTGCTAACCCCAATACTGCCAATGATATTGTTTCCACCGATCCCACCTTTGGCGGTCGTGACCAAATCTCAGGAGGTGCGGGCGATGACATCATCTTGGGCGGTTCTGGAGGCGGTGATATTGCGGGACAACTCGGCGATACAATTTTGGGAGGACTCGGCGACGATATCTTGCTAGGTGATGGGGGGCGCATTACTCGTAACAGCAATAACGAAGTCGAAAAAATTGAAACGCTCTTCCCCAGCAATGGCGGCAACGACATCATTAATGGCAATGAAGGTCGTGATATTGCGCTGGGTGGTGCCGGGGACGATACGATTTCCGGCGATGCAGGCAATGATATTTTGCTAGGCGATCAGGGTGTCGTTGACTTCAGTCTGGATGAAGATCTAGAAACGTTGGATGTGATTCGATCGATCGACCCCAGTTTAGGCGGTAAAGATACCATTTTCGGTAACGATGGTGATGATATCGCCTTTGGGGGCGCAAATGATGACACGATCGACGGCAATAACGGGAATGACATTTTGCTAGGTGATAATGGCAAAATCACCTTGGATAGCAATCAGTTCATTACCCAAATCACAACCACCGATGGCCAAATCGGTGGCAACGATCGCATCAAAGGTTCCGCAGGCAACGATCGGGTACTAGGTGGATTTGGAAATGACGATCTCCAGGGCAACGCAGGCGAAGATATCCTACTGGGCGATAACGGCACTCTGGAATACGCCCTCGATAACAACCCAGAAACCTTAGATTTAATTGCCACGATCGACCCCGAATTTGGTGGCAATGATGTCATTCAAGGCAACGACGATCGAGACATTGCCCTCGGCGGTGCGCAGAACGATACGATTAACGGCAATGGAGGCGATGACATCCTCCTGGGTGATAACGGTCGCATTACCTATAGCAATGGCAAAATCCGTTTGATTGAAACCACCGATCCCACGATCGGCGGCCAAGATAATATTTTTGGCGATGATGGCAATGACATTATTTTAGGTGGTGCAGAAGCCGATTACCTCCGAGGCAATCATGGCAATGACACGATTCTAGGCGATCACGGAAAACTCGATTACGCCTATGCTGGCGATGACAAAGTTGCCGCTGATAGTAATCTCGACACCTTAGATTTCGTCACCACCACCCATCCCACCTTGGGCGGCAATGATTTAATCTTCGGCGATCGGGGCAGCGATAATCTCCTAGGTGGCACCGGCAGCGATCGCATCTATGGAGACGAAGGACTAGATACCCTGGATGAAGAATGGCAAGTCGTGGGTAATGCTGATTTGAACGGAGACGGCGCAAACGATCTCCTCTGGCGTAATCAAATCACCGGGCAAAATCTGCTCTGGGTAACCCGAGATGGCAAATTCTCGGAAGCCGTTCCCCTACCAGATGTTAACGATTTAAGTTGGCAAGTGGCAGGCATCTTTGATCTCAATGGTGATGGCAAAAAAGACATTCTTTGGCGGCACAGCAACGGTACTCTAGTTGCCTGGAAAATGAATGGCATTACCTACGATTCCGGTTACTGGTTTAATAATTCACCCGACAGTAACTGGCAGTTATTAAGCATTGCTGATCTAGCGGGTAATGGAACTCCCTATTTTGTTTGGCGACATATCACTGGCCCTATGGTGCTTTGGCAAATCCAAAATTTCCAACGAGTCAATGGATTCACCCTAGCCTATGCACCAGATGCTAGTTGGCAAGTGGAAAAAATCGCTGATGTCACCAATGATGGTAAAGCTGATTTGGTATGGCGACATACCGCAGCCAACCTGGTTGTAATTTGGGCAATGGATAGGGACAAGGTGATTAATAGTAATGTTTTCACCCATGTTACGGACTCCAATTGGATGATTGCGGGCTTTGCAGACTTCAACAAGGATGGTAAAACAGATTGGCTCTGGCGGCACAGAATATCTGGTGGAGCAGTAATTTGGCAAATGAATGGGGTTAACCTTATCGGAGGCCAAGTATTTAATAATGCTCCGGCGCTCAGTTGGCAGATTGCTAGTCTAAGTGACTATACAGGGGATGGCCAAGCAGATGTAGTCTGGCGGCATCAAGCATTAGGATTAACCGCTTTCTGGCAGCTAGAGGGTGCCAACTTGAAGCAGGGATGGTTTCTGCCCCATGCCGATGAAAAGGTCTTTGATTCTACTTCGGCAGATCTCATTCTGGGTGACCATGGCAAATTCTACCCCGCCCTACTGCGCGATCGTAATTACGTCTCGATCGACACCGCAGCTAACCAAGGCGGCGGCAACGACATTCTCTTTGGAAACCAAGGAGATGACACCATCCTAGGACAACAGGGACAGGATATTATCTACGGTGGTTCCGGTGAGGATGATATTCTCGGGGGCCATAATGTGCGCGGAGGAGCCGATGGTGACGATCAGGTCGATGGAGGCGCGAATTCGGATGTTGTGTTGGGTGATAACGGCCAAATTACCCGGCGACCTCTCGCAAACGGCAGTTGGCAGAAATACCCGGCCCCCTTTGCCGATACGATTCGCGATGTGATTCGCTTTGACGATGTCGATCGGGTTGGCGGTAACGATACTCTACGCGGCAGTGCAGGCGATGATATTTTGCAAGGACAACGGGGCAATGATTGGATTGATGGGGGTAAGGGCGATGATGAATTAATTGGGCAACTGGGCAATGATTTTCTGCTGGGTCGATCGGGTCAAGATTTTGCTCTGGGCGATACGGGCATTATTCTGCGGGACTACAATCCCGATGGTACCCCACGCTTAAATCGTAATCAGTCCTGGCATCGGGATGCGCTGCTGCTGGATGTAGCCAATTTAGTCGATAGCTACAATCTTAATGCCATCCCCAATAGTGCCTTCCAGGATGCCAATATCGATAGTCTGCTCTTCACTGCTGCCAACGGACAGGGGGGGGTAGACAGTCAAGTGCAGGCCCTCAGCTTCTTCGATGATGGGCATGATTATCTTGATGGAGGGACAGGGGACGATAGCCTCTTTGGACAGCGGGGGAATGATTCGATGTTTGGGGGGGAAGGGAATGACTACGCTGAAGGGAATGCCGGTGATGACACGATCGAGGGTGGTTCCGGTGATGACTTCATCGTGGGTGATAATGCAACGAACATTGCACCCTTTAATCGGGAATTACCCACCGTCTTCCGAGGCATTCATCTAATTCAACAAGGAACTGGCTTGAACTTTGAGTTGGGTGAATTTGGCACGATCGTCATTCCCAACCTGAGTCTGCACCCCCAAACCAATGATGGGCTTCTGACTACCGTAAGTTTGACGGAACCGATTACGTTTGACACCGCCCCCCAAGCCCCGATCTCACCCTTAATGCGTAATGGCAAAACCTGGCGACCCTTAATTTCCCTCATCCCCAACTTGACCCATCACTTAGATTTGCTATCAGGCAACGATCGCTTGAGTGATGTGAGTGGTAACAATACGTTGATTGGGGATAACTACGCCAGCTTCCTACCCCTACGCACAGGTAATGCCGAGGTTGATAACAACTTGGATGACCTAGACACGCTCATGCACCATGTCACCTACGATCTGCACGATCTGGAACTGACGCTACGGAATGGGCAACCGAAACAGACTCTGAGCATGGCCAACGATCAAATCTTCGGCGGCAGCGATCGCGATTTAATCTACGGGGATGACTTGACGCTCTACAGTCCCTTCCTAGTTCGATCGCCCAGTCAAATTGCAACGTTAGGCAGCACTGTTAATGCCCTCAAACAGGTACTTGGTCAGTTAGGAACTAGCTTGAATGCCAAGTTATTGAATGTTCCTAGCGCCTTACCGAATACCACGCTGTCCTGGAAAAATGATGTGATTCGCGGTGGCAATGGAGATGATTCTATTTTTGGCGGCGATGCCATGATGTTTGCGCCGTTGTTGAATAACTTTGATTACAACTTTGGTGATTTCTGGCGTTATGGCTATCGTCCTGTGAATAAAGCAGTACGACCTACCTTCCAAGAATTTGACTGGTATTTGAATAATGACAATATTCAGGGTGATGATGGTCATGACTTTATGATTGGTGGCTATGCCAACTTAATTAGCCCGATCGTCACGCAAACTCCTACCACTGCGGATCAGGTTGTCAAATTCCGTAGCAGTTTGAATACCCTCATTGCAGATATTGAGAATGTCTGGATTCGGGAATTACATAACCGCACCTACGGCATTGATTACGCAAATCGTAACCGTAGCAATCAGTTAGTAGCTGGGAATACCATGATGAATGGTGGTAATGGCAATGATGTCATGATTGGGGATAATGCATCCATTCGTCTACCTATCCTGAATGGACAGGTCAGCCTGGGAATCCAGATTCAAGGCGGTGATTTGGATGTCACAGAGGAAGGTCACAATTTCTTTGGTAAGCTGCCCCACGCCTATGACACGCAAAATCGTAATCTCGATAGTGGATTTGGCCAAGACCAAATGTTTGGCGGCAGTGGTACGGATGTCATGCTGGGTGAGCAGTTCTTTGATTGGCTCTACGGTCAGGAAAATTATGATTATCTGTTTGCAGGTCGCGGCATTGATTTTGTGGATGGGGGAAGTGATAGCGATAACCTGATTCGCTACTATGCCAATCCCAGCCCCGATGATGTCACCGCGATTACGCCCTACATTCGACCCAAGTTGCAATTACTCTTAAGCCCCCACCTATTGCAATATTTCCAAGAAATTGCCGCGAATCGCAACACCTTAGCTTTAGACGGGGAATTGCTGATGCAGTATCCCAATTAGATCTCAGGTGGCTTGCAAGTTTGCTAGTTTTCAAGGTTTCAATTTCAGAGTGCAGATCACCAAAATGAACGATCGAGGAGAAGATTGAAATGAAGGAAATCACATTGGGTGTAGCAGTAACCTTAACCGCAACGTTAACGTCAATGATGGGTGCCCAGGCCGCCCAAGCACAGGAAACATCAGAATCGATCGATCGTCCCGAATCTGACTTGTCTTCGGAGGTTATGCCAGTGCAAACTAAGCGCTCCAATGTATCTAATGGGGTGTTAGCGCAGCCTTCCCAGCAGATTGCCCGTGCGACGGTGGAAGTTGCAGAACCCACGATCGAATTTTCAGCGGAAACGCCTGCACCGATTATTGCCCTTGCCGATAAACCAACGACAACAGTTGAGTCACTAACGCCTCAATCATCGCTCAAAACAACGTCAGTCATTCCAGAAAAAGTAGTAACCTCAGCAACAGCAGGAGTCCCCGATCGTGCGGCCCTATCTACGACTGCTACTGCCGTTACTACTGCTACACCTGCTGCGGCGAGGTCAGTTACCGTCAGTTCCTCGGATGCAAAGCCAGTCGCCGCGATCGCGCCTCCCGTCAGAACGGTTTCTCCCTTAGCAACGGATACCTTAGCAACGGGTAATCCATCCATGGCGTCGATCGGAACTAGAGCCAATCCCACGGTCACTGCTCCGCCGGAACCGACTGTGATTGCAGATAGCGTCCAGGAGAAAATTCAACAACTTGAACAGCAACAACTGAAATTACAACAAGAGTTAAATCTTCTACGCCAACAGGTTAGTGAGAGTAAAGCCCAAAATTTAGAAATCACCCGTGAAGATTTGCCGGAAGGATTAACGGTCACGGGGCAAGCACTGTTCCTCAAGCCGCGTAATAGTAATATTATGGATTTCGCGCGGGTGAACGATTCGTTCAATACCGCAGTGGGTGGACGGTTGGCGACGGTGGACTATGACCAATCTACTGCTTGGCGAGTTGGGGTGAACTATGCTCCCAAACCGAGTCCTTGGGAATTGGGTGCCACCTATACGTTCTTCAGTGCTGATGACCAAGCTACGGCTACGGAACCGCTTCGGACGGATGGAACCCCTGGCCGTTTGCTAGCCACCTACGCCCACCCATTCCAAAATCAACGGGCAGCTAGTGCCAGCGCAGAAGCCAACTTAGACTACGATCTCGTAGATCTGGACGTTGCCTACAATTTGCGGCCTAGCAAAAATTTGAATATTAAACTCTTTACTGGATTGCAAATTGCCAATCTCGATCAGGCTATGGCGATTCGCTATGACGGTCAAGATTTTTCTCCTAATGGTGGCACAGTGAATTTGGTGAATGACTTCGATGGAATTGGTCCAAAATTGGGGGCAGAAATGCGTCTGATGCTGGGTAGTGGGTTTAGTGTGTATGGTCGGGGTTCGGCTGCCCTCCTGTTTGGGAATGCAAAATTCCGTTATCAGGAAACCTTTGGTTCAGAAACGGTGGCGGATTTGAATTTCGATCGTAAACAAACGCTCCCAACGGTCAATTTTGCGGTGGGGGTAGATTGGACGAGCCAACTGAGCAAGACGGCTAAACTCTCGATCGGGGCGGGCTATGAATATCAGCATTGGTTTAATGCCACCCGTGATATTCGCTTTGTGGACGATGCCAGTCCAGCCATTTTTGCTGAACGTCAAGGAGACCTCAGTATGCAAGGCTTCTTTGTCAAGGCGGGCATATCCTTTGTGTTCTAATCGCGTGGTTTGATCGCAAACTCATTCTTTCAAAGACAATACTGGTAGAGAAAATCTTTTCAACAAAAATCTTTTCAACAAGAATCCTTTCCACGAGAATCCTTTCCACGAGAATAGCGGATTAAGAAGCTATGGAGAAATATCCAGGCTTCTTTTGCGATCGCATTCCTCTAAAACAATGCTGAACCCGTCTGCTATCAACGTTTTTGTCTACGGCACGCTTAAACCAGGGCACGCGGCCTACGATCGCTTCTGCGCCGGAAAAACGATCGCAGAGGTTGCCGCGATCGTGCCAGGTCGTCTCTATCATCTCCCTTTGGGTTATCCTGCCATGACTTTAGAACCCACCAGGGAACCGCCAGAACCCACCAGGGAACCGCCGGAAAATGCATCCACACCAGCCGCGATCGCGGGTTTTCCCGCACCTATTGCTCTACCGATGACTCTACCTGAATTGCTGCTTACTCAAAATGATGGGCAGAGTTGCGTACAGGGGTACTGCTTAACGTTTCATGACCCCGAGATTTTAGCCGTGCTGGATGACTATGAAAGTCATGATTGGGAAGAGTTGCTGCGATTGTATCCCCAAGCGCCCGACGGCAATGACTATCAAAGGATCCAGCATCGAGTTTATACCCCGTTGGGACAGCCATTAGATCTAGCCTGGATGTATGTTATGACGCCGACTCAGATCGATCGGCTCCAAGGTGAACTGATCCCCAACGGTAACTGGCTCAAGCCCTAGCCAACGGAGTGAAGGGCTGATGGACGATCAATCATCGTCCCCCTCTAGCGGATATCAGCATTTCTCACCGAGCCATTGCCGTTATCGTCAGCTACGGCACTCTTGGAAATCACCAATACGGGTTGATCTAAGGCAACCAATAGACCATTGTCGCTGGGAGCCGCAGGAGAAGATGTCGTTTCTGCCACCGATGGAGATTGGGGAGCAACCTTAGCAACTTCAGTCTTGCCAGTTTTGTTCGCGTTATTGGCCATTTGGGGGCTATATCCCATCGGAGTCAGGTTAGAGACCATGGCCACTGCAACCGCAGCCGCAGCCGCCATCCCCCCGCCCCACAGGACAGTTAAACGAGGTCGCCGATCGACCTTCTGCATGACTTG
Source organism: Alkalinema sp. FACHB-956 (assembly GCF_014697025.1). Lineage (NCBI taxonomy): Bacteria > Bacillati > Cyanobacteriota > Cyanophyceae > Leptolyngbyales > Leptolyngbyaceae > Alkalinema > Alkalinema sp. FACHB-956. The sequence goes on from NZ_JACJRC010000008.1 coordinate 106,515, forward strand.
TTCAATGGTTTGATCAATCGGTTGCACAGGTTGAGGCGCAGGCAACGATTGAAATCCTTGACGGAGCTTGACTAATCGCTGATGGAGTTGCTGCATCTTGGCATCTTCCGCCAGCCAGCTCTCCACCTGACGCCGCTCATCAGCGGTGACTTCACCGTCTAAGTAAGCACTGAGGAGTTCAAAGCGATCGCGCTGGATATTCATCACACCACGACCCGATTCTGGAAATTCATTGGGGGCGGACAGCATAAACTTTTTCGCGGATCAGAAGCTAAACAACAAGTACACAAAATTGATTCTAAACTAGGATGCCCGTTCAGCCCGTTCATCAAGAACCCTCCTAGGAAATTGGGTAATCCATTGGGTAATCCTATGAGTGATTTCTAGATGTCGTGTAGGGACAACTCATCCTATCAAAGCCCTCTCGAATCTTCATCCCTCTAAATAAGGTTGAAGTTGTTCTTGTAGGCGAAGGCGAGCACGGGCGATGCGAGATTTCACGGTCCCGAGAGAAACTCCAGTGATTTCAGCAATTTCTTCATAGGCCATCCCTTCAATCTCCCGTAGGACAATGGTGGTGCGAAACACCTCCGGTAAATCTGCGATCGCTAGTTTTAGCTGATCATAGAATTCCCGACTGGTCATCTCTTCGACAGGCCCCGGTGCATCGGAGGCAATTTCCCAGTCCACCTCTCCATCTTCCACGGATAAGGGGGCATCTAGGGATAGGGGGGCCGCATTCCGTTTCCGCTTGCGCAACTCGTCGTAGAACAAGTTAGTGGCAATCCGACTCAGCCAACCCCGAAATTTAACGGGTTCTTGCAGTCGCTTGATGTTGCGATAGACACGGATCCAAACTTCCTGGGCTAAGTCCGACCGATCCTGCCAGTCCGGTGCCAAATGGTACAGTACTTTGTCCACATGGGATTGATGCCGACGCATCAATTCGGCAAACGCAGCTCGCTCTGGGCGATGCCCCGTTTGGCATTGCAGCACCAAATCGTAGTTAGAGAGTTTATCGACTTGCACAGACGTTTGAGGAACCATGACCTCAACCGCAGACCAGGACGCAGAAATAGGCTGACTCATAGGAAGAAACGAGCTACAACACGGTCTTAAAACGACAACGACGGTCTAACGACGGTTTAAAACGTGGATAACGCTTTCTTCTAGTGACCCCACCCCGATCCAAAAAGTTCCCGATGGTCTGGCAACTGGCTGATCTGCATCAGCCGCTACCCCCTGTCTGAACTGCTTACCTGAGTCTGAGTTGATTGAATACAGTGGATTGAAGACAACAGATTGCCGACTCGATCGCGACAGTCTGTACCAGGAATACACCATACATCAGGATAGACGTTCTGGCGCATCGACGTTCTGGCGCATCGACGTTTTACCCATAAGAAAAGGCACCCTGCGAGGTGCCTTCAGTACTGGAAAGATTATTGCTTGAAATCCTTAGAGCACAGGAGATCTGACCATACTGGTAATTGAACCGAAGCTGACAACCGAGTGAGCCTCGTTGAACTGAATCTTGAATTGAACCGAATCTATAGCTGAAGGAAACGGCTGCATCCTCACCCTGTATAAAGAGCAGTACTGTATAAAGAGCAGCACTGTGTAGAGAACACACTGTGTAGAGAGCAGCACTATCAGGCTGGAAGTGCTATGCAGATGGGACTAGGGTGGGTAACGCAGCCTTGTAGGGTGATAAGGTCACTGCCCCAGCCTTTTGCACGGGCACGGAGGGCAGTTTCATGAGTAAGTAGAGTGAGATGGTCAGGATCGTGGCTAGGATAAATTTTTCGACCATATGTCTTCCCTCCTTTAACTCTGCATAACAGTAAATGCAGCCTAAACCCAATGGATTCCGTATAAAAAATTCATAAGTTTCTTGCTGTTTTGTCAAAATCTTTTTTGTCTAAGTTGCGCTAAGTTTGGAAAGGACTGTCGGGTCACAGGACTGCCCTTGTAGGTATGGTTGTTAAGGCACAAAAATCAAGTCTGACTCGCCATTTGATGCTGGTATTCATGGTGGGTGGGGTGATCGTTGGATTAGGCCAGCGGGGAGATATCAACCGCTATGCCCAGGCTCTCCAATCGACGATTCCATCCAATCCAGCCCCGGTTTCCCACAGCCAGGACATGGGGCCTCGTGCCTATGACACGCGCTTAGTGGTGGATCTGAGCGATCGCGTCGTCTATCTCTACCACCACGACAAAATTAAGGCAAGCTATCGCGTTGCGATCGGTCAAAAAGGCTGGGAAACGCCGACCGGCAATTTTCGCATTCAGCAAATGATCCCGAATCCCACCTGGCAGCATCCACTCACGGACGAAATTTTTCCACCAGGATTAAAAAATCCCCTCGGCGATCGCTGGATTGGGTTTGCTGCCGATGCCACGATGAAAATTGGCTTCCATGGCACTCGCGAAGAAAAAACGATTGGGCAGGCGGTTTCCCATGGGTGCCTGCGGATGACGAATCGAGATGTGCGGACGCTCTACGATGCAGTCTCCCTGGGAACCTTGGTCACCGTCCGTCCCTAATTGCTGCCCGCAAGCCTTCGATCGTGACGCCGCCTCGATGATGAGAATCGTCAATGGAAAGGATAAGGGATTGCGTTAGCGCTGGAATCTTCTAGGGCATTCTCCATACATGGCTTAATCCCATGACTTAATCCCATGACTTAATCCATAGTGCAACTAAGCATTAGTGCAACTAAGTATCCTGCAATAAACCGCCCAACGATGGTGGCAGGGTCTTGGTAGCAGGTTATCCGATTAAGGGGGAAAGTCGATTCAAGTTGATCGCCGATTGCCTACCGAGGAAGTCCCATGCTAAGTCAGATGCAGCGTCTGAGCGTTGAGGCCGATGGTCGTTACGCGACCGATGAAGAACTCAAATTTTTAGCGACCTATTTGAGGTCTTACGATCAGCGCTTACAAACCTATCAGAAACTGCAAAGTGCAGAAACTCCCCTGATTCAGCAGGTTTACGATCGTGTGCGCGAAAAGGATCCAAGCACATTCCGGAATGGGAATACCGATTACACCCAGATCTGCAAGCGTGATATGGCGATGAACTTGCGGTACGCAGCGCTAGCGATGCTCCTCGATGACACAGATACCCTGCGAGAAAAGCATCTGTTTTGGTGCCAAACCATTATGCGAGCCTGCGGGATTCAACGGAAGTGCAACTTGATCTATTCAACGATGCAAGAGGTCACCCAAAAGCAGATCGACCCTGCTCAAGCTCGTTTGATTAACGTCGTCCTCGAACAAACGCAGCGATTGCTAGGTGGCGTTTAATTGACCTCGCAGCCCCAGCGCATTTCCCAGCGTTTACTCTACTGATCTTTCTTCGCACATGACTTGCTTGAAGTCCATTGCTTTTTAGCAAATTCTGCGGCCATATTCTGCGGCACTACTCTGAGGCATTACGATGACTGTGACACTGATTCACCAAAGTTCTGCGAAACACGCCAATCCTAAAAAACATAACCACTACGGATTCCAGGATTTCTTTCAGTTTGATCCCGATAAAGGCACGATCGTGGATTGGAACAATAGCCAAAACATCATGGCAACCGAAGATTTTATCATCGGGTTAGTGGAGGGATTGGAAGAAGAAGTGGGAACGGCGTCCGCTGCAACCATGTACACGATCGGTTGTGAATGGGGGCAAAAAGATGCGTTCTTTTTTGAAAAGTGGTTCGAGAAGGAATTCGATCGGCCCGTTCGGCAAACTAGCTTAATGTTCCTGTTAGAAACCTGGTGGTGGCCGTTTACGGCCCAGGGCTGGGGGCGTTGGGAAGTGGATCTGGGCGATCGTCGCCAAGGCTTTATGTTCATCAACCTCTTTGATTCTGCCGTGGCCCGCACACTTGGGGATGTCGGTAAACCCGTTTGTTTTCTCTACGCAGGGTTGTTTGCTGGCTTTTTTACCGAAATGGTGAAAAAGCAACTCAGTTGCATTGAAATCCAATGCTATTCCATGGGTGAAACCTATTGCAAATTTTTGCTGGGTGGGAAGGAACGCATTGACGCAGCAGCCTTTTGGATGAATGAAGGTGCAACGGCTAAGGACATTGAAAAACGTCTGCGTTCAGGAGAATTGAAATGATGGTAGATTTCGTGGCTCCGACAGTTCCGAAAGACTGGCTGCTCACCTCCGTACACCAGTTCTTGAGTCAAGTGAACTGGGAAGGCATTGAAGCCCAGCCGGAAACCCTAACATCGGCTGGCTTGAGTCAATCCACCACCGTTGATCCCAACGCTCCACTACCCCTGACCCTCACCGTGAGCCAGTTTATGACGGCAGTCAATTGGGAAGGTGCTGTCATGGTGGATGTAAATGCCCGACCGACTGATCTAGCAACCCTGGATGATCTGCTGGGGGATGTGGGTGAATCCAACAATCAAGCACCGGGGTTTACCCTGACAGATTTTTCAGATTTGTTTTAAAGGAGTTTGAGCCATGCATCCTGTGATTGAATCGCTATTTGACGGAGCAGAAAATGGATATATTCCGTCAGAAACGTTGGCAGAGGTGAATCAGTATATGAAATCTTTGCCAGAGCGGCTGGCTGCCTACCGCACCCTGCGCGATCGCGAAATTCAAGTCATGCAAAAGGTGGCGGATGAGCTAGAAAAGCAATTGACTGGGGAATCCGTGGAACGATTGGAACAAAGCTTGAAAACCGGAATTCTGGCAATCCGACACTGCGCCATGGCAATGCTGATGCAGGACGATCGCTACCTAGAGGAGCGCCTGCTGTCCTGGCTCGAGGAAACTACCCAGATTTACAACACACAGTCGATCGATCGTATCCTTTATCCCCTGATCCGAGATCACCTCGGTCAACTGTTGAACGCAAATCAAATGCGCTTATTGGAGCCTTTCTTGGCCAAAGTACAACATCACTGTGGGGCTAGCGAAGAGGATTCTTTGTTAACCGTAGCCGGGATTTTTTAGGTTAGAAAATTTCGGCTAGATGGCCTTGTTGGTGTCATCCATGCATGGTTTGCGATTGCCCACTCCTACACTACAAACATCTATCAGCCATGATTTCTGTTGAGGATCTACTGGTCAAGAACACACTGCCAGGAAGTTACTACGCCCATCAAGCTTATTTCCGGGGTGACTTGGAAATGGGATTGCTGGAAAATCGACGGGGCGATCGACTTCTGGCCATTCCGAAGAGTTTGATCCAAGCGATTTACTCCGGCCTGAACCAAGAAACGGGACAAGCCTCTCGCCTAGTTTTATTTAACTGTGGCCGCTGGTGGGGCAAAAACTTCTACAACCGCTTTCGGGATGAAGTCTCTAACTACTACAGTGTGCCGATCGCGGATATGCGCATGGCCGAATTCTTGCAATGCCTAAGACATTGCTGGGCCACCTACGGTTGGGGCAAATTGGAATTCGATCAAACCTACCATCAGCGTGGATTTCTAGTCATTAAGACGCAGAACTCTAGCTTTGTAGACCATGGCCTAGAAGGGCAATCTTTGCCAGTCTGTTCCCTGGAAGCCGGGGTCTTATCGGCCTTTTTTAGCCAACTGACAGGGCGGGATCTCCATTGCGTGCAAACCGATTGTGAATCCTTGGGTGCTGAGTCCAACACCTTTGTAATTGGGTTGCGGAAACGCTTAGAACCCGCAGAAGCCATGGTAGAAAACGGTCTTGACCACAACTCCATCATGCCTCGTCTATGCGCCTAAGTGGGTGCGCCGTCGATCGTTGCCTAGGGTAACTCTAGGGAATCAATTCGGTGTGCAATGAATTCGGTGTGTAATGAATTCGGTGTTTTGTCCAAACTGAGTGTATTCCCCAATATGCTTGAGGAGCGTTAATTGTGGCTACGCAAAAAAAAAGCTCCAAATACCGACTCCTTGGGCTAATTGGTCGGGGGCAGTTTGGTCGTGTCCACTGTGCAATGCATCGATCGACGGGGCAGTTGGTTGCCCTGAAGGAGTTGGATCCTATTCGTTTTCCGACTCACCAATTTTTGCGGGAATTACGCTTTCTACTAACACTTCACCATCCCAACATTGTGACGTGCTGGGCCTGTGAGCATTCTCCCACCGGGCGCTACCTGGTGATGGATTACTGTGAAGGGGGCACGCTGCGCAATCTGTTGGATGCCTACGGTGCCTTGCCTCCGATTCTTGCATTTTCGATCGTTCAGGATATTTTGGCGGGCTTGGCCCATGCCCATAGCTGTGGCATTATCCACTGCGATATCAAGCCCGAAAATATTTTGCTGCATCTCCATCACCAAGGCTGGACTGCCAGACTTTCCGACTTTGGCATTGCGCGATTAAGCCAAGAGTTTACTTGTCATAGTGGCTTGACAGGGTCTCCGGCCTACATGGCTCCTGAGCGCTTTTATGGCCAGCAATCGATGACGGTGGATACCTATGCGGTCGGGATCTTGCTCTATGAAATGTTGGTGGGCGATCGACCCTTTCGGGGAACTCCAGGAGAACTGATGGCCGCCCATTTCAGTCAACCCATTGTGTTACCCGCACAAATTCCTGAAAACTTACAAACCTTCCTACGCAAAGCGCTAGCGAAGCTACAAGCCCAGCGGTTCCAGTCCGCAGGGGATATGCTGTCAGCACTCCAACATATTCAACAGGCGAATTCTGCACAATCCCATCATTTAGATAATTTAGATCATGGAGCTGATCATCACCCCCTAGTCTGGCTCGCACAGCTCGTGGCAGGGCAAAGCATTGCATGGCAGACACTGCCCACCATTAACTGGGTTCCGCCCACTCCGCTCCCGTTGAGTCCGCCTGCACTAGCGGGGGATGCGCCCCAAACGCTCTGCGCCACTTCCCCCCAAGGCAATTGGAGGGCAACCCTAGAAATCACCACTGGGCAGCTCGAAATTCGATCGGGGAACCATCATCCATCCCGCTACAGCCTCAAACTGCCCACCCCGATCGCCCCGGAATCCCTGGTGCAACTCATTCCAATCAGCAGCAAACATTTAGCGATCGTGATGCGGAGTCCGGGGCAACCGCAAGAACCTGGGACCAGTCCCACCACACGACTCCTGATCGTCAATCGGCGGGGCAAGCGCTTGGGCGATCTCCAGCTAGACCTCAATCTCCAGCAGCTTTGGCCGGGATCCAAACCCTATCAAGTCTGGGCTACTGAGGCAGGCGATCGAACCAGCCTCCTATTAATTCAGTTCAAACCGCTTAAGATTCGTCGCATTGTGCTCAACACTAGTCCCCATTGCGTGATCAATACGGATCAAGGGACGATCGTGCTCAACCTGCAAGGCCAGGGCTGCTTGTTGGACGAGACAGGGGAATTCCGGTCTACCCTGCAAATCCCGATCGAGGCTCAATCTCCCGCTGCCCAAGTTGAGCTATCTGCTTCCGTGAGCCAGCCCATCTGAGACGCTCTTCAACAAAGATGAAGAAATATGACGAAATAGGACTGCCCATGCTCTAAACTAGATCCCCGAACTCATTTACTCAACACACCTCCATGGCCTTGGATTGGTTAACGCCTAGCCACTTTGTGATTCTGGGATTTCTAGTTTGCTTTGCGATCGTCCACAGTGGGTTGGCAGCCCTCAGACCGATCGGAGAAGCCAAGATTGGCGCAAGGGCCTATCGGATTGTGTTCGCCTTAGCCAGCTTGGGGTTGGCCGTGCCCATGGTGATTTATTTTTTCAATCACCGTTACGACGGGGCACAACTTTGGAATCTGCAAGGGGTTCCTGGCGTGCAGACGACGATCTGGATTTTATCGGCCATTTCCTTCCTATTCCTCTATCCTGCAACCTTTAATCTGCTGGAAGTCGCGGCCATTCAAAAGCCCCAGGTACACCTCTACGAAACCGGTATTATCCGCATTAGCCGCCATCCCCAAATGGTGGGCCAAGTCATCTGGTGTTTTGCCCATTTACTCTGGTTAGGAACGAGTTTCATGGTCGTCACCTGTGCTGGGTTGGTCGCGCACCATCTCTTTGCAGTCTGGCATGGCGATCGACGCCTGACCCAGCGCTACGGTGATGCCTTCACTCAGGTCAAGGCCCGTACTTCTGTGGTTCCCTTTTTAGCAATTGTTCAGGGTCGCCAAAGTCTGAAATTGCAGGAATTTTTGCGGCCTGCTTACCTAGGGGTAAGCGGATTTGTTCTCCTGTTCTGGTGGTTGCATCCACTACTGATCCAGGGAACGAGTCGCTTGTACTGGTAAACCTGAGTTGGATTAGTAAACCCGAGTTGGATTAGTAAACCTGAGTTGGATTAGTAAACCTGCATCCTTTCTTTGCGATTTTTCAGGGATCTGATGACGAACTAACTACGATCGGGGCTTCCGTGTTGCTTGTCATCGAACAGACCTCGAATTCTACGTAGCGAAAGTGGGAACCACCCTGGTAGACTGATCCCTAAGGAATAGTAAAAGTGCTTAATAAGCTATGCCATCGGTTATTAATGAACAGGCATTTGCCCAAGAGGTTCTCCAGTCTTCAACCCCTGTTTTAGTACACTTTTGGGCACCGTGGTGTGGGGTCTGTCGCATGATTGAACCTGCCCTAGAGCGCGTTCGATCGGAGTTTGGTGAATCCCTCAAGCTGGTGGGGATCAATGCCGATGAAAACCTCAAACTGACGAGTAACTATCGGATTACAAATTTACCAACTGTCCTGGTTTTTAAGGAAGGACGCCTATTACATCGACTTGAGAAGCTTCATCGCAAAGATGAAGTGAAGTCTTCCCTAGAGAAGGTTATATCCCTCATCCATTAGCCATATACGATCACAAAAATAAGGTGGGCAAGATTGCCTACCTTATTTTGTGATGTGGGATAGGCTATTAAGGGTATGTATGGAAGAATAGTCACTTCAATTAGGCGTGAGTAATGGAACCGATCTATGAGTACGCCTGGATCATTCCAGTGTTGCCTCTAATGGGAGCAATGCTGGTGGGTCTGGGCCTAATCTCCTTCAACAAAGACATGAACCGTCTGCGGAAGGCGACCTCCACGTTTATCGTGTCGCTGATCGGCACAGCGATGGTTCTGTCCTTCAGTATTTTGTGGAGCCAGTGGCAGGGCCATGCTCCCTACACCCGCATGATTGAATGGGCCGCAGCGGGGGATTTTCGCCTGCAGATGGGCTACACGATCGATGCCCTCACCTCAATGATGCTGGTGGTGGTGACGACCGTAGCCTTTTTGGTGATGATCTACACCGATGGCTACATGTCCCACGACCCCAGCTATGTGCGGTTTTATGCCTATTTAAGTTTGTTTAGTTCCTCGATGCTGGGTTTGGTAATCAGCCCAAACCTAGTGCAGGTCTACGTCTTCTGGGAACTGGTGGGGATGTGTTCCTACCTGCTGATTGGCTTTTGGTACGATCGCAAGCCCGCAGCGGATGCTTGCCAAAAGGCATTTGTTACGAACCGGGTGGGCGACTTTGGCCTGTTGCTGGGGATCCTCGGGCTGTACTGGTGCACCCGTAGCTTTGACTTTGGCACGATCGGCGAGCGCCTCCAGGATCTTGTCGCCAATGGCACCATCAGCGGTGGACTCGCTGCCCTGTTAGCCATCCTGGTCTTTCTCGGCCCCGTCGCCAAGTCGGCCCAATTCCCCCTCCATGTTTGGCTACCAGACGCCATGGAAGGCCCCACTCCGATTTCTGCGCTGATTCACGCAGCAACGATGGTGGCCGCCGGTGTGTTTTTGATTGCCCGCATGTTCCCCGTCTTCGAGCACATTCCCGTTGCTATGGATGTGATTGCTTGGACGGGTGCGATTACGGCATTTATTGGAGCCACCACCGCGATTACGCAAAACGATATCAAGAAGGGCCTAGCCTACTCCACCATGTCGCAGTTGGGGTACATGGTGATGGCCATGGGCGTTGGAGCCTACAGTGCTGGGTTATTTCACCTGATGACCCATGCTTACTTCAAAGCCATGCTGTTCTTGGGATCGGGTTCCGTGATCCATGGGATGGAAGGCGTGGTCGGTCACAATCCGGCCTATGCCCAAGACATGCGACTGATGGGCGGGTTACGGAAATACATGCCCATCACCGCGATTACCTTTTTGATTGGAACCCTGGCCATTTGTGGGATTCCCCCCTTCGCCGGATTCTGGTCCAAGGATGAAATCCTACACCAAGCCTACGAAGCCAATCCTGCTCTCTGGGGTGTTGGGTTTGTCACGGCTGGCATCACAGCGTTCTATATGTTCCGCATGTACTTCAGCACCTTTGAGGGCGAGTTCCGGGGCCAAGATGCGGCGGTACTCAACCTAATTGAAGGGGAACAACTGCGCCGCATGGGCATTGCCGCTGGCCCCGGTGCGATGCATTCCAAGGAACTGAGCGCTAAGGCGGATCATGGCCACGATCACGATGATCACCATGCCAGCGAACCCCACGAATCGCCCATTACAATGACGCTGCCGTTGATGGTGTTGGCCGTGCCTTCGATCGGCATTGGTTTGCTAGGTACGCCCTTTGCCAACTACTTTGAAGCCTTTGTCCATGCACCGGGCGAAGTCTTCCATCAAGAAGCGGTGGATCTCCCGGAATTCTTGATCATGGGCGGTAGCTCGGTGGGCATTGGCCTGATTGGCATTACGATCGCGCTGATGATGTATCTCCAGAAGAAGATCGATCCTGCTAGCATCGCCGAAAAATTCCCCAGCTTGTATAACCTGTCTAAGAACAAGTGGTACTTTGACGAAATCTACGACGCAGTCTTTGTGAAAGGATCCCGTCGGATTGCCCGCCAAGTCTTAGAAGTGGACTACAAGGTTGTGGATGGTGTGGTTAACCTGACCGGCTTGGTGACGCTGTTGACAGGGGAAGGTCTGAAATACTTTGAAAATGGTCGGGCTCAATTCTATGCGCTGATCATTTTTGGTGCCGTTCTGGGCTTTGTCATTGTTTCAGGCGTTACGGGCTAGCCTCCGTACGTCATCTCCCAGGCGAGAGGCTCTAGTCATTTCAGTACGGTAAGACTCATTACGGTAAAACGAACGATCGCTGAATCAGCGATCGTTCTGCATTTTGAGCAAACATTAAATTTTACGGAAGTTTCAGCGATCGCTGGATCGCTGGATCACAGTCATACCAGCCCACGGAGTTGATGAAGTTCTGTAAAACTTGAAGAAGTACTGCAATTTTCTAGCCTTTCGTTTCTGAGTGTTTAGAATTTTCCTAACAGGCGGTAAAAGCTTGTTATAGATTGCAATCTAACTATTAGCGAGCAGGTTTCTAAACTGCAAGCTCAGGCTTTCTACTGACGGACTTTCTGCCGCTAATAGGCTCACATCGAACCCGAAGACTCCCATGTTGACAGCTAACTTTCCCTGGCTGACGACAATCATTCTGTTTCCGATCGCGGCCTCGCTGCTGATCCCCTTCATCCCAGACAAAGACGGTAAAACTGTCCGCTGGTATGCACTGATTGTCGGGCTGATTGATTTTGTATTGACCGTCGCAGCCTTCTACCTGGGGTACGACCTCAACAACCCAGACCTGCAACTCTTCGAGCGCTATGCTTGGGTGCCGCAACTGGATCTCAACTGGTCGGTGGGAGCGGATGGCCTGTCCATGCCACTGATTCTGCTGACAAGCTTCATCACCACCTTGGCGATTCTGGCGTCTTGGCCCGTCAGCTTTAAGCCCAAGCTGTTTTATTTCCTCATGCTCATCATGTACGGCGGCCAAATCATGGTGTTTGCTGTGCAGGATATGCTGCTATTTTTCCTAGCTTGGGAAATGGAGCTGATTCCCGTTTACCTCATGCTCTCCATTTGGGGTGGGAAAAAACGGCTCTATGCCGCCACCAAGTTCATTCTCTACACGGCAGGCGGATCCCTCTTCATCCTGGTCGCTGCCCTGGCAATGGCCTTCTATGGCGATACCGTTACCTTTGACATGCGATCGCTCATGGCCAAGGACTTGCCTGTCAACTTCCAATTGTGGATGTATGGGGCTTTTTTAATTGCCTATGCGGTCAAACTGCCCATCATTCCCCTGCATACTTGGCTGCCGGATGCCCACGGTGAGGCAACGGCCCCCGTTCACATGTTGTTGGCGGGCATTCTGCTCAAAATGGGTGGCTATGCGATCGTCCGAATGAACGCAGAAATGCTCCCCGGTGCCCATGGCATTATTGCCCCGGTGCTCGTCATTCTGGGGGTGGTGAATATTATCTACGCCGCCCTCACCTCCTTTGCCCAACGCAACCTAAAACGCAAAATTGCCTATTCGTCGATTTCCCACATGGGATTTGTGACGATCGGCATCGCCTCATTTACCGACCTGGGCCTCAGCGGTGCGGTGCTGCAAATGGTTTCCCACGGGTTGATCGGAGCGAGTCTCTTCTTCCTGGTGGGTTCCACCTACGATCGCACCCATACCCTGATGCTGGATGAAATGGGGGGCGTCGGCCAGAAAATGCCGAAAATTTTCTCCATGTTCACGGCCTGTTCCTTGGCCTCCTTGGCCTTACCTGGCATGAGCGGCTTTGTGGCGGAACTGATGGTCTTCGTTGGCTTTGCGACCAGCGATGCCTACTCGCTGACCTTCCGCATCATTATCGTGCTGTTGGCGGCGATCGGGGTTATCCTGACCCCCGTTTACCTGCTCTCCATGCTACGGGAGATTTTCTACGGCCCAGAAAACAGTGAACTCACCTCCCACCAGGTTCTAATTGACGCCGAACCTCGGGAAGTGTTCATCATTGCTTGTTTGCTTGTACCGATTATCGGCATTGGCTTTTATCCCAAGCTGCTGACCCAAATCTACGACTCTAAAACAGTGCAACTGACGGAAAAACTGCGGAGCAATGTGCCAGCGCTGGCCCAAGGCAGCAGTCAGGAACCGTTGGCGTTACGGGAAGCGATCGTGCAACCTGCACCGATTGTGCTTCAGTGATTCCTAGGGATTCAGTCATTTCTATTACCTTGAAAAGACTGTGAAAAACGAGGGGGATGAGACCAACTCATCCCCCTTTACTTTTCCCCTTTACTTTTGAAGGGAACTAGGGATTGAGGGATGGTTGTGGCGGGACAAACTCCATGCAGTCACCACTCCAAGGGCTGACGCACCCTGAAAATGTCCGACCTGAAAGGGATCAGAAGACTTTCCAGAGGGGCTGTTATAAACGTCAAGAAATTGGCAAGACTATACAATAAGGGATCTTGACTAGGGAATCTCGACGATAGGTTACCCTATCACTAGTGACTTTCGATTGATTTACTAGGATAGATAGATGGACGGATCAGGCTTTGCCCTGATTCCAGTGTTGCCAAGGAGAAAGACTGTAATGGAATATACAATTCCAGACCTAGAGAGCGTCAGTCGCCAATTTATGAACCTCCATCGGCCTAAGAAGGCCAAGATGCTCGTGGTTGACGATGAGCCAGATAATTTAGATTTGCTGTATCGTACATTTCGCCGTGACTTTCAGGTTCTCAAGGCAGAAAGTGGAATCAAAGCCCTAGAAGTCCTCGCCCGTGAAGGAGAGGTTGCTGTCATCATCTCTGACCAGAGAATGCCAGAAATGAAAGGGACAGAATTTCTCAGTCGCACAGTGCCAGAATTTCCAGATACTGTGCGGATTATTCTCACGGGGTTTACAGATGTAGAAGATTTGGTCGAAGCAATTAACTCAGGCCAAGTGTATAAGTACATCACTAAGCCTTGGGATCCTGAAGAACTCAAAACTGTGGTACAAAGAGCCGCAGAAACCTATGAATTGTTAAAACAACGGACGGAGGAACTTCGACGATCGCAGGCGCAAACGGCGCTCCTAGCAACGATCGTTCGGGTGGCTCAAGATGCTACGAGTTTAGACAGCACCCTGACCCCGATCGCAGAAGCCTTTGGCATGAGTTTCCATGCCGATGCCACCGTTTTACAGTTAGTGGATGGCTCTGTTTTAGCGGAGGGGAGCGATCGCTATAGTAGTTATGGCACCTCTGAAAATTGGCTTGCCCAAGATGCGTTAGTTCAGATGGCACTGTCCACGGGTAAGATCCAAGTGGCAGCCAATATTGCAGCGGATGAAGCCTTATCGGCTCAGCCCCACTACGTTAGCTCAGGAACTCAGTCCCATATTGTGGTTCCCATTGCGTTGCGGAACCAAATCCTAGCGATCTTATCTCTGCAATGGCTTCAGCCTGCGAATCTGCGTCAAGATGAGTTGATCCTTCTACATCTCTCTGCCCAGCAAGTTGCTTTGGCATTAAGCTGTAGCCAATACACTCGCTTCTTGGCTAATGTTTAGGGCTATCTTTTGAGCCCCAATCTAGCGGCGCAATCTGCGAGCATGTTTTGGGTCAGCGAATAGGCGCTGATTTTGCTGAGTCGGTTAACGGGCTCAGATCTCTAGGATAATTTCGATTCTCCATCCACCCTAGGTTGGTAGAAGTGACTGAAAGGAACGAACCCGTGAGAGCAGGACTGACCTCTCCCAGTTCATTCTTTTCAGTCTTTTTTTGTGGAATCCCCCATCGATCGAACTTTCCCCATGAGCCGTCATGGCGCACAATGCTGATAGGGAAAAAACAGGTAATTTTCAGCATGGACATCAAGAAAGGATTCGTTGGCACTGTGGGTAACACGCCGCTAATTCGTCTCAATAGTGTGAGTGATGAAACGGGGTGCGAAATTCTAGGCAAAGCCGAGTTCTTGAATCCAGGAGGATCGGTGAAGGATCGCGCGGCCCTTTACATTATTGAAGATGCCGAACGCAAAGGATTGCTTAAACCTGGGGGCACTGTGGTGGAAGGAACCGCAGGCAATACTGGAATTGGACTGGCCCACATTTGCAATGCGAAGGGCTATAAATGCTTAATCATCATTCCAGAAACGCAGTCCCAGGAAAAAATTGATCTGCTGCGTACCTTGGGGGCTGAAGTCCGCACAGTGCCCGCTGTCCCTTACAAAGATCCCAACAACTACGTCCATCTATCGGGTCGGGTGGCAGCGGAGTTAGACAATGCGATTTGGGCAAATCAATTTGACAATTTAGCAAATCGCTTAGCGCATTATGAAACCACGGGAGCCGAAATTTGGCAGCAAACCGATGGTCAAGTGGATGGATGGGTGGCTGCAACGGGAACTGGGGGAACCTATGCCGGTGTTGCGATGTATTTGAAGGATCAAAATCCTCAGGTCCGGTGTGTGGTGGCAGATCCGATGGGAAGTGGTCTCTACAGTTATGTCAAAACTGGCGAGATTAAGTTAGAAGGCAATTCAGTTACTGAAGGCATTGGTAACAGTCGGATTACGGGCAATATGGAAGGGGCTCCGATCGATGATGCGATTCAGGTTCACGATCGCGAAGCCATTCGGATTATCTATCAACTGCTGCAAAAAGACGGTTTATTTGTCGGCGGATCTGTTGGGATTAATGTGGGTGCAGCGGTTGCACTCGCGAAACAAATGGGGCCGGGACATACGATCGTCACTGTGCTGTGCGATGGTGGTAGCCGCTATCAGTCCAAGTTGTTTAACCGTGAGTGGCTAGCCTCCAAAGATTTATTGGTCGAGGGCGTTGTCTAGCATTGTCATTTATTTTTATCGACTCCAGGAAATTCCATTGCACAATTTCACCATATGTTCACTTTTGCAAGCCAAGATTAGAAAAGAACTCGAAGAGTACTTGCTAACTCATTTACTCCACTAGGTTTGCAGGATAGTGTGGGCATATCACTTCTTCGTTTGGGGAAAACTTTGCTCACACTATATCACTCACTCAGGAGAGTAGAGTTATCCAGTATTCAGCTAGATTTTTGCTGACTTCCGATGTAATTTTCTTGCTTGAGTTCAATTGGTTTAATTTATTGAGTCCATTTCGTTGTTAGGAGTAGGCTGGGGTGAACTTCCCATTCATCGTTTTCAGCTGCTTATGCATCGAAGGATCAGTTGGCTAGATTGTGTGTTCCTGAAATCTTGAGTGATGTTTTCAAAAATATTTTGAAATGTAACCAGCGATTCGTGCATGAGGATTAAACTCATCAGCTCAAGCGAAACGATATTGTTGCATTTTTATTGCTGAAGTTGATCTATTAAGACATAACAACTGGGTTAATTGAGCTTTCACTTAACTTAGCTTTTAAGTTCCCTGTCCTTCCACTATTTACAATTTACAACTCTGTTAGGTAAATATGGATTTTGAAGGTTCTCTCGCATCTTATTCTTTGGTGCAGGTGCTTCGTTTCTTGCATCAGCATCGTCAATCTGGGCTTTTGACCATTTCCCTAGATGATCATGATAGCAATCATAGTGCTCATCATCTGGGAATGAATACTACAGATATGTCCTGCTGTATCTGGTTATCCTACGGAAGAATTGTTGCAGTTTCCGATGATCAGGAAGTTGGCTGTTTATTGGGCATGCTATCGCAGCGGCGTTGGCTCAGTCCGGCCACCATTGCCCGACTTCAGCAATTTTCCAAGCTTGATAAGCCGTTGGGGCTATTTCTCAAATCAAAGGGCATCTTGCAAGCGGAGCAAATTAAGCTTCTATTCCACGCACAAGTTTTACAGCGTATTGGCACGCTGTTTAAGTATCAGTTGGGATCGTTCAACTTTACCCAAGGTGTGGAAGCTTCAGTGATGGAAATGACTGGGTTGAGCATTTCCGTGGCGGAAGCGTTGCTACTGGGATTGCGGGTTCTGCGCGATCGGGATTGGGCTGCCTTTGAGGATAAACTGCCACAAGCCACTTCTGCATTAGTCCGTTGCGAAACCCAAAACCATCCATTCGTGCTAGATAGTTTAGAACGGAAAGTATGGGATACGGCTTCCGGTGGCTTATCGATCGTTGAACAGGCCAAACTGTTAAACAAACCCGTGGCTTGCATTCAACAGGTGGCCTATCGGCTAATCATGGTTGAAATTTTGAAAGAAGTCACTGAGGCAGAGCGCATCGCAATGGCTCCGTCACCCCAGTTCCAGCCCGCCCCCCACCAACCCTTCCAAATGATGATTGCCTAAGCGGAGCCATTCTGAGGAATGGCCTGATCGGAAACGCGATCTTCAGTGCCCTGATCTTAAACGTGTTCTTAAAGCTGTTTTGCGCGAGTCAAGTAAGGTAAATCCAGCAAATCCACCATTTCCTCCCCAATCGTCACCCGCAGACCCGCTCCACCAGCTTTTGTGCGCACATAGACCAGTCCCCGATAGTTCCCTGATGGCTCTGCAATGACACTCGTGACCCGGCCAACTTTCTCTTCATTGATACAGACTGGCGTGTCTACCGTTACCGGGTGGGCTAGCTGCACCCCCCAGAGTTGTTGTTTGACGCCATTGTAGGTATCCAGTCGTGCGATCGTTTCTTGGCCGATGTAACAGCCTTTGTTGAATGAAATGAGGTGCCAGAGTCCTGCTTCTAAGGGATTGTAGTCTTCCGTTAACTCATGCCCGATCGCGGGACGACCCTGTTGGATGCGCAACTGTTCCCAAACGCGATCGCCCAGGGGGGTGATCGCCATGTCGGTTAGATAAGCCCACACGGTTGCTGCGACATGCGCTGGCATCCAGATGGTATATCCCGGCGTGGCTAAACCGCTCCCGACCGCAATTCTCACATCACAATCGGCAATGCGGGCAGTCTGGTGGGAGCCGTAGGGTTGTCCAAGCAATTCCGATGCACCGATCGCCTGTACAATTTCATGGCTGGTTGGCCCGATTAAACTAAACATGGCCGTTTGCTGAGTGAGGTCAGCGAGTTTAACTTTATCGGCAAAGAAGATGTAGCGATCGAGGAATTGCATTAAACGATCGGTGTTTTGGGGCGAAACAGTTAATAGCACCGATTGCTCCAACAGATAAGCCGTGGCCAGATCGATCGTCCGGGCAGTGGAGGTCACAAAAACAGTATCGCAGCCTTCACCGGGCTGGCGTAGTTTGAGGGTATGGGTGCTTTGGTTGTGGAGAAAGTTGAGCCGATCGGCATCGCTTACTTCAATGCGACCCCAATGGCTGCGATCGTAGAGGGCGACGCTGGCTTGGGCCGCTGCGATCGCGGCGGCATCTTGGCCAAAACTAACGGGCACTTGATCTTCGAAAATGGCCCCTTGCTGGGTTTGTAATTGGCGTAGATCTTGAAGCATGGGGCTGTATTCACTCCCGTTGTCAAACGTGATTGAGCAATAATTGAGCAATGTGACTCTACAAAATCGTAATGTAGATCGAACATAGATTGAATGACGTGCGATCGAACTGATGATTCAGCCACCAACCCCAGGGAGTGGGCGGTACTCGATCAGGAGCAATCCTAGGCAATGGGCGGGAGTTGGGCAAACATTTGATGGATAATCTGTTTAGTTTTTTCATCTAGGGCGATCCAGTCTACATCGCCATCTTCTAACAGCGTGGTATCCACTTCCACAGGAATATCGGTGGGGTTTGGGTCGCTGGAGCCATTGCTGGACCCACTAGCCCCTTCCTGGAAACAGATGCGGTAACACAGATCCCACAAATCCCAGATAACGACCTGATCACCGTGGCTCAGGTGGAGTTCATAGATGATTTCTGGGGTGGGCAGTTCAGCCAGAACGTCTTCCAGTTCTAGAATGCGATCGACCGATCGGGTGTTTTTCAATTCTTGCTGGAGCAGGGCAAAGCGGCTCTTGGCTTCGTCGGAAACGTCGTCATCCCAAACCAAGGTTTCGCGGTAATCCCCCTTCCAATCCGAGGTCTCTAAGGATTTGCGGAGGTTGTCAATCAGCCGGATAAAGACGGGCTGCATCAGGATTTCGGCTTGGGCCCAGGCGGCTTGGTCGGCAAAGGTTGGCTTCTTCATGGGGGACTGATCTCGACTCGCACCTGTTCACCGTACACCGGAGATGGGATAATCTGTACCCGTTTGTAACGTTTTCGCTACAATCCCCAAAGGCTCAAACCATGATCAAAGTTGTCTTTTTTGGAACCCCCCAGTTCGCTGTTCCGAGTTTGGAGGCGTTGATTGCCCATCCAGACTTTGAGGTTTTGGCGGTGGTGACGCAGCCGGACAAGCGCCGGGGGCGAGGCAATGATCTGTCGCCTTCGCCCGTCAAGTCGATCGCGCTGACGCACAATCTGACCGTGTGGCAGCCAAAGAGTATTAAGAAGGATCAGGAAACGCTGGCGAGTTTGCGGGCGTTAGAGGCGGATATTTTTGTAGTGGTGGCCTATGGGCAGATTTTATCCCAGGAAATTCTGGATATGCCGAAGTATGGCTGTGTGAATGGGCATGGGTCACTGTTGCCGAAGTACCGTGGGGCTGCGCCGATTCAATGGTGTCTTTACCACGGGGAGCCGGAAACTGGGATGACGACCATGCTGATGGATATTGGCATGGATACGGGGGCGATGCTGCTGAAGTCGAAATTACCGATCGACCTCTTGCAGAATGCCCAAGCGTTGGCGATCGCGTTGTCGCAACAGTCAGCAGCGTTATTGCTGGAAACGTTGCCCCCGTTGGTGGCGGGAACCTTGCAACCGGAACCCCAGGATCCCGATCAGGCAACCTATGCACCGTTGATTAATAAGGAAGATTACGGCTTGGATTGGGCCCGATCGGCGATCGCGTTGCATAACCAGGTACGGGGGCTTTATCCCAACTGTGCAACAACCTTTCGGGAGGGGGCGTTGAAGGTGATGGCGACGGTACCCTACACGGCGGAAACGCTGGCGCAGTTACCGGAGGATTGGGCCGCGATCGGCGAGCAGGTGTTGGCATTCCAGAATCCGGAGGCGACACCGGGAACGATCGTAGGAGTGGTCAAAAATTATGGTGCAGTGATTCAAACAGGAGCAGGATTGCTATTGCTACGGGAAGTGCAGTTAGCAGGCAAACGGGCACAGTCCGGGTGGGATTTTGCCAATGGGTTACGGATTCAGATCGGGGAACGGGTTGGGTAACGGGAATACCCAATCAAGTTAAGCGGCACGCAGCGCGGGGGCTAGGGAGGATCTTTCCGATCGCGCTCCATCTTGCTCACGTATTGCCAATTCGAACCCGGCACCGGAACGGGGGGACTCCAGCGCACTCTGTCGCTAAACCGCAGCACATACAACTGATTAATCGTCGATTGCACTTCCTCGCGAGTTCCTAATAAATAAAATTGCAACGGCTGGCGATCGTCCTCGATCGCACGATCGAGATCGTCAAAACTAACAAACATGGGATTTCTCCTAAACGTAGAGGGGGGAAGAAATCCCAAAAATTAAAGCCACCCTTTTGCGCAGGACAAGTAGGGTGGCCCGATCGAATGTTAAAATCCGTGTCAGACCGCCTAGCTGGTCAGATCAGCTTCGGGGTTTAGCTACCCTTTGTTGGTTCCAAGCAACGCTGGGTAGCGCCTTAATTTTTGGGGTCGTAGCTGATTCAATCGGGACTTAAAAAACACGGTTGCACTCAGCTATGAAAAACAAGCCTAGGGGGAAATCGAAGCGCTGTCAACTGTTTTGCGATTGATTGCAAATCCGTGATATTTAGCAACATTGCCAAGTTACGTTCTGCCTCGCTTTGCCTGCAACCGCGATCGGGATCAGCATCTGGCCTGGTCATCCGGCTCAGCGATCGATTCCACCCATCCACCCCTGCGATCGGGCAAGCGCTTAACTACAGTCAGCGATCCAGCCAATCTTAGAAATTATCAGGAATAGGCTAACTCGAACCTGAAGCCATCGGAAGTATTCATTCTCCAACGGTTTTATGAAATCTGCTTCTCTGTCCCGTTCGATCGCAGCACTCACCCTCCCGGCCTTTGCAGTGGTGCCCTGCTTGCTCCCCGTGCTGAGCTTGCCTGCCCAAGCGGCACAACCGCAAATCTATCGGCAAAGCGTCACCTTGCCCATGCACCGCAAAAAGGGGAACTGTCCCAAAACCCTCAATCTGGCGGTTGAAAGTCGGCCCTACGAAGGCGGCTCAGAGCATACCGTTGTCCTGAAAACAAGCGCGATCGCGGGTACCGCAAAGTATGCAGACTCCAAACCTAGAGTTGTAATTTTTAGTGCACCATTAAAACCGCAATATAAAAATTGTGTTGGTTGGATTGATGCTGAAAAGAATCCTTCACCGTTATACAACGTGTGGTTTCAGTCTGGCTCTGTCTATTTCCGATTCGATTTAGATGCAATGAAAGATCGGCCCGATAGCGCAATTACCTATCAGAAAGTAGTCAACGGCGAACCCAAGATTCGCTATGCCATTGCAGATTAGGAATCCCCTCACCCTGCAAACCTCTCCCAGAACGGGGGAGGTTTTTTGCGTCTAGCTCTCCTTCCCAAAATAGAGGGAGACGAGGTTGGGGGATGAGGGCAAATTTGCAAAACGCGGATCCTTTGCCCCCCTTCAGCCTAAAAACTCCGGTGGGATGCAGTGCCTCAGGTAGCAGAGCAGTTAGGATAGGGATTAGTTAAACTTTGCATTGAATCAAGGCGATCGTTGTGACCTCTGCAATTTCCACCCCGCAACCCACCGAAACCGTAGAACTCGCGCCAAGCTACAAAATTCCGATCGTGTTGCTATTGGCGGGATTTGCGATGTTATTTGTCCAGATTTGGGTGGGCCTACCGATTTTTGCCTTTGGCTTATTTCTTTTGATTCAAACCGCAAGCCTCAGACTGACCTTCACCCCCACCGAACTAGATGTCTATCGCGGCGCTACTCGAATTCGCCAATTTCCCTACAGCGAATGGCAAAACTGGGAAATTTTCTGGTCGCCTGTCCCGATTTTGTTCTACTTCAAGGAAGTAAAAAGTATCCACTTTCTCCCCATTCTGTTTAACCCACAGCAATTGCGAACCTGCCTAGAGCAGCGTTGTCCCAGAATGACTCCCTAACTCAACCCCTCCCCGGTTCTGCAAAATTCATTAAAATTGTCCTACTATACATTCCGACGGTTATGCCTTCCGACGCTATGCCCTCTGACCTCCCTTCTGACGATCTTCAGCCATTCAATCCGTTGAATTCAGACCCTGCGGCGGAGGGGGTTCCGGTGCCGTCTGCCAATGCAGTCAGCCAAAATCCGTCTGAACCCACGATCGCAGATATCGATAGCGTTGAGCCAGAGCCTTTGGAGTTAGAGCCTTTGGAGTTAGAGCCTTTGGAGCTAGAACATTCTCATTCTGAGCCAGAGCATTCTGAGCCAGAATATTCTGTACAAAGTGCCTTGATCCAAGACTTATCCCAGGAGCAAGCTCGCTTGGAGGCGGTGTTGCAATCGCTAAAGGCTGATATTGGGGAGTTAGAGGCGAAGCGCGATCGCCTACAAACGGAAATTGCCGAATCTCAGGACTATTTAGCCAAATTTGTCCAAGATGCCCTGGGTGACTTGGAACGGCGCAAACATACGTTGCAACTGTCGATCGAGCAATTGGAACGACGGCAGGAACGCATTCGGGAAGAAATGCGCAGTACCTTTGCCGGGTCTTCCCAGGAAATTGCCATTCGCGTACAGAGCTTTAAGGATTACCTCGTCGGCAGCTTGGAAGATCTCGTAGCGTCCGCCCAAAAACTGGAAATAGGCCGACCGGAACCGGAAGTGGTGCCTTCTGCGCCAACCCCGATCGCGACAATGCCCGAAGTCTTGGAAGACCCGCAGTTTGCCGAACCGTTGTATGAAAAACAAACGGACAAAATTAAGCGAGTCATTGCCCTATTTCGCAACGAGCCCGATTACTACGGGCCAACCTGGAAACTGCGGCGCACCTTTGAGTCCATCCATGCAGAACGGACAAATGATTGGTTCTTTACCCAAGGGGGACGAGGATCCATCCGTAGTTTGGGGTCGCGGTTGCAAAATATTTTGGTGGCGTCGGCGGTTATTTCGGTGCTGTACAACCTCTATGGGGATAAGCTACGCCCCTTAGTCTTGGCCAACAGCCCCGAACGCCTAGGAGAGTGGCGACGCGGCTTACAGGATTGTCTAGGATTGCGGCGGGATGACTTTGGGGCCGATCGGGGGGTGACGTTGTTTGAAGCACCGGAACCGTTGATTGCGCGGGCCGATCGGCTGCAAAAAGATCAGAAAATGCCGTTAATTATCATTGATGAAGCGGAGGAGTTTGTGAACTTGGCCTTACTCCAGTTTCCGTTGTGGCTGGCCTTTGCAGGCGATCCTCAGAAGCAAGTGGTTCAGCAAGCTTACTTTTATTAACGATCCTTTTTAACGGTTGATTAACGATCATTTATTGGACATCATTTCGATCGATCGAACATCAATCATCTCTAACGCTGGGTGTGGCTAGTTTCGGACAGCTGTATCCAGCGTTGATCTTTCAGGTTGGATTTATAAAATCCCCATCAGGTTCAAGACAAATCCCGGCATCAGATCTGGGGCTGAGAGTTCCGTAGGCTGGCTCAAAACAGCGATCGGGGAATTGGCTTGGTAGATTTCCACGGTTTGCGTATCTGGGTCAATCAACCATCCCAGTTGTGATCCGTTGTCCAGATATTCCTGCATTTTCAGCCGTAAATCTTCAATTTCATCCGAGGGAGATTTCAACTCCACCACAAAATCAGGACAGAGGGGAACCCATTTCTGGCGTTGTTCGGGCGTTAGGGCATCCCAGCGGGTTTGACTGATCCAGGCTGCATCCGGCGATCGAATGGCCCCATTCGGCAACCGAAACCCCGTCGAGGAATCGTAGAGATGTCCTAATCGGGCTTGCCGATTCCACAGCCAAAGTTGTCCAGTTAATTCAGCGTTACGTTCGCCTGTGTCGCCGCCGGTCAAAGACATGATAACGAGTCCTCCTCGGGCGGTGCGCTCAAACTTAAGGTCACGGTTGTGGTGACAAATTTGCTCAAATTGTTCATCGGTCAACTCAAGGGTCGGACGGAGATTAATGGTGACAACCATAGAGGAGATCTCCTAGGGCAGAGAGGCGCGGTTATTCTCTAGTTTAACCTAGGGGCAGTGGATGAATCTTAGAGGAAATCCCCAGCAAATTGCCCCGAAGGTGAGACAATTTATCTCACAATCTTGGCCTATACGATTGGCTGGGGCCGAGACCTGATGGGTAACCTGTGATGTCGGTTATCTAGATTGAATAATGCTGTTCTGACTTGGTGAATTGCCATGACTGCTTGGTTGTTGGTTGCCTTAACTTTAGTGATTGCTTATTTGTTGGGTTCGATTCCGACGGGATATTTATTTGCCAAATGGCTGAAGGGTATTGATATCCGCCAAGTGGGATCGGGTTCGACGGGGGCCACCAATGTTTTACGCACCCTGGGCAAAAAAGCCGGGGCAACAGTTTTGGCGATCGATGTTCTGAAGGGGGTTTTAGCGGTTTGTGCGGTCTATGGACTGTATAAATGGCTTGCCCAGACGACCTGTCAGCTAGATGATGCAAGTTGGCAAGCCATTAACGAAGCGACCAGTGCGTTTAATGCGGGGCAAGGGGTGAATGCCACATTCCCTGAACCGCAGATGCAATGCCTGAAGTTATCTCTGGCAGCGCCTTGGGTCGTTGTTGGGGCGGGGCTGCTAGCGATTTTGGGCCATAGTAAGTCGGTGTGGTTGGGGTTCACGGGGGGAAAATCCGTGGCAACCAGTTTGGGCGTGCTGTTGGCGATGAGTCCGATCGTGGGTTTGAGTGCCTTTGGAGTGTTTCTGATTTCAATCGCGCTGACTAAAATTGTTTCCATTAGCTCGATCGCGGCGGCTTTGGGGGCAATGATTTTGATGCTCGTCTTTCAGCAGCCGATCGCCTATTGTTTGTTGGCGATCGCAGGGGGAATTTATGTGATTTGGCGGCATCGATCGAACATTCAGCGATTGCTAGCGGGAACAGAACCAAAAATAGGACAAAAAACAAACGACAATGCTGAAACATCCACTTAGGATTGAAGGGTTATTTAAAGTTGCGGATACGGATAAAGGTGGGGGATAGGAGATGGGGATGTCAAAAATCGGTCAGTTCTCGATCGAACAATTAATCACAATGCCCACCCACACAGGTCTGCAACTTCGAGTCGAAGTCCTACCCACAGTAGCCTAAAGCCGCATCCATCCTTCGCGACCCGATCGCTTCCTGCAACCCCTGTTCTCGCTGGGTTGCCCACCCCCATCCGTCACCCAGATCAGATCTCCGCATCGGGTCTCGGCTGTTTAAACCTTCCCAAAAATGTATCCGTAATTACCGCAATTTTTGCGTATAACCACGGATGAGTGATACGGATTAATCTGTCATGATTAATTTCTATCGAAGAATTGAGTTACTCATCGGGCAAAATCTGGTCGAAAGCAATATTTTCACAGCTACCTACTCAGCAGCGATCGTTGCTGAGTTTTTTGAGGAAATTACGGAATTTTAGTGGATTGGGTTATTGGGATCTCTCGCGAGGGCAATTTAACACCAACAGCCTAAGGAGAACCGCCACTATGAGTCAACAGGGTAATTTCCCGCTTTCTACCAAAGACGTTATCCACATTGAGAATTTTCAAGGCAAAGGGGCATTACTGCAAAACGATGCCACCCTGCGAATTCATACACTTCTGCGTCAATTAGACAATATCCTGAAGCAGTCTGGATCCCTCTCCATTGATGAGATTACCGCATTGCTCCAGCAAGGCATCCCCTGCGAGGTTCTCCAACCCGGCGCACCCGACTGGCAAAGCGGGACTTTACACCTCAGCCTGCAATTCTATCCCAGCACTGCACCCATGGCTGCCTCCATGGAATTACAGCAAGCCGCTACACCCCTTGCATCCACTGCACCCGCGACCCCTACTGCCGCGATCGTTCAACCTGTACCGCAACCCGCAGAAGACAGCTTGTCAGACAGTTTTTCAGACAGTTTGTCCGTAATGGCCAACGACGCGATCGCTGAACCTGAGCTAGCTGAATTTGAAATTCCTGAACTGGGGGAACCTGCGATCGCTGAAATGGCCTTTGATGCACCGGATGCCACGGACATGGGAGTCTCTTTAGATGAGTCCTTAATGGATGCGGAAACGGCGTTTGACGAGTCTTTGCTAGAGCCCGAGTTAGAGGCTGAGTTAGAGGTCGAAGCACCCGCGATCGAAGATGCCTTTGCAGGCAGTGATTTAGATGCAGACGTTTTCAGTGCCAATCTAGAAGAAGAAATTGGTGCAGAGTTTGACGGCTTGATGAATGATGAAATGGAAATTGAAGCTGCAATCTCAGCAGACATGATGGCTGATGCAACTAACAGCGAACTTGATGAATTTGCATTTATGAACGCTGAAGTCGGCAGCACAGAAAATGTAGAAATGGCCTTTGATCTAGATAGCCAATCAGTAGATGTCGGTTCTGTGAACGATCTAGACAGCCCTTGGGATTTGAACAATGAATTGGATGCAATGCTGCTACAAAACGGTAATAGCTAACAGCAGGTTTACACCTCTGAATTCATCAAATTATCCCTGATAAAAAGCCTCCAGAATTGATTTTGGAGGCTTTTTGATGGCAATCACAGCAATCAGATTGATGTCCTTCAAGTACATTAAAACTTAAGTTGACTCACCCTCCGATCGCACTAAAAACGCTGCCGTCTCCACATGGGGCGTCTGGGGAAAGAAATCCGCTGGTTGCACCCGTTGCAGTTGATACAAGCCATCTGCACAGAGAATTTTCAAATCCCGTGCCAGTGTCGCTGGGTTACAACTGATATAGACAATTTGGTTCGGTTGCCATTGACGTAACGTTGCTAGAACCCCGCCATCGCAGCCCTTCCGAGGGGGATCCAGAAGCACAACTTCTGGATGAATCTCCAAGGTAGGTAAAACCGTTTCCACCGCTCCCACATGAAATTCAGTATTGTCAATCTGATTGTTCGCAGCGTTGATTTTTGCTTGATCGATCGCCGCCGCTTGCACCTCAATCCCAATAACTTGTTTCGCCTGTTTTGCCAGCGGTAACGTCAAAGTTCCAATGCCACAATAGGCATCCACGATCGTTTCCTGCCCTTGCAGATTAAGTTCTTGGCGAACGACTTGGAGTAACGCTTCCGCCTGCTCGGTATACACCTGAAAAAAAGTATCCGGCCCAATCTGGAACGTCAGGTCTGCAAAGGTTTCTTCCAAATACCCTTGCCCCGCAATACAAAAGGTTTCCGGCCCAAAAATGGCATTGGTTTTGCCGGGATTGAGATTTAAACACACCCCCACTAAGCCAAATCGCTGCATCCAAGCCGATGCCTGGGGCCAGAGATCATTAATTTTGCGATCCTTGGCCACGATCGTCAGCAACACATCCCCTGTGCGCCGTCCCACCCGCAAACTGAGATGCCGGATATTGCCTTGATGGGTTTTCTCGTCATAAATCGGCCATTTCCGCTTGCCAATATCCTGCTTAACCGCTTCCAGAATGGGATTAAACTGTTGGTCTTGAATCGGACATTGGTTCAGATTGACAATCTGGTGACTTCCCTTCTGGTAATAGCCCGCAATCACCCGGCCATGGACGATCGACCGCTGGGGATCCGCAGGTGGAGCTGAACGATCCACTGGCCCACTTTGCCGCTCTGCGATGCCCAAGGGGTAAGTCGATTTGTTGCGATAGTCAAACGCAGCCCCGATCGTCAGGACGGGATCAACCTCGACCTCACTAAACCCACCAATCCGCTGCAAGGCTTGGCGCACCTGATTACGTTTCGCCTCCAATTGGTACTCATAGTTCACATGCTGCCACTGACACCCGCCACACTTATCAGCCACAATACAGCTAGGCCGAATCCGGTGGGGGGACGCTTCTAGGAGTTCTTGAACTTTGCCGTGGGCGTACTGGGGTTTGACACGCAACAACCGAACGCTGACCCGATCGCCCGTCACCGTATCCGGCACAAACACTACCCGATCGTCCATCCGACCCACGCCATCACCACTATCGCTCAAATCCGTAATGGTGACTTCAACCAACGCCCCCTGTTGCCAGGAACCAGATCGATCGGACACAGATGGTGAATCAGGGGACATAAATAAAACGGCTAAAGAACGATCGGTAGACAGTACTCACCTAGGAGTTAAAGTGCCATACCTTAAGAGTGAATGCACTGAAACGTCGAGTTACTGATGTTCAAACCATCAGTGACTCCAATTAATTTTTTGAATGCCAGGAGGCGGACTTGAACCGCCGACACGAGGATTTTCAGTCCTCTGCTCTACCGACTGAGCTATCCCGGCTTGCTTGCTCTCTTGCGAGCGCTTAATTAAATTAACAAACCCTTCCAAGTTTTGCAACCCCTTTCGGAAAATTTCTGAAACTTTTTTTAGACAGCCAAAAAGGTAAGCCGCTGTAGAGGGCATTCCAGGCTGTTTTAGAGTAAGCTTGAGGCAAACTTCTGGAAAAGCTTGCCACTTTTCTGTTCTCCGCCTACAGGCTCTCCGCCTAAATCCTGACCCAATGCGGACAAGGTTGCTTGAATCGTTCCGTTAACACTCCTTGGGATCGGGATGCAGGGCAGGGGCAGAATCCGGAAATCGGGTAACGTGCTAGGCTTCCTTTGCCAAATTTATTTAGGATTGGTCATTTCTAGTCTAAAAGTCTATGATTCGCCGACGCTCTACGCCTTGGATCCACCGCTGGTCACGCCCCATCATTGGGGGCATCGCCACCTTAGGGGTGCTCAATACGGCCTACCTCACCTATCTGCGTTTTTTTGCAGTGGGTGATTCTTGTCCAACCCAAACCTGTGCTGTGTTAGCTAGCCGCTATGCCACTGTCTTTGGGCAACCGCTCTCTTTGTTTGGACTACTCGCTTATTTAGCGATCGCCGTTTTGGCCCTCAGTCCCCTGCTATTTAAAGGCGAGGACAGCCTTTCGACCCGCAAGAAACTGGAAGATAGCACTTGGCCACTTCTCTTTCTAGGCACAACGGCCATGCTGGTCTTCAGTGGCTACTTGATGTATGTCATGTTCTCGGAATTCGTCTTCGGAGGCCGAGCGTTGGGGTGGGGCGGGATTTGTCCCTTCTGTCTGTTCTCCGCCGTCTGTGCCACTGCAATGTTTGTGTTGTGCTTGCTGGGACGGGATTGGGACGATCGCGGCCAACTGGCCTTTATGGGCGTCATTATCAGTATGGTGACGCTGGTGAGCACCCTCGCGATTTATGCTCCACAACAGGAGACCGCCGGTGCTGGCACGATCGGGGATGCCCAGGGGAATGTTTATTTCTTGGTAGATGCCACATCGGGCGAATCTGAAGTCCAACTTGCCAAGCACCTGAAGCAATCTGGAGCCAAAATGTATGGTGCTTTTTGGTGTCCTCACTGCTGCGAACAAAAGCAGTTATTTGGCAAAGAAGCCATGAAGGAATTGGAGTACGTGGAATGTGGAGAGGGTGGAAAAAATGCCCAACTCAACACTTGCAAAACGTCCTTAGAGGCAGCCGCTAAACAAACGGGACAAGCACCCGGATTTCCCACTTGGTCTGTCGGTGACAAATACTATTCTGGACGGCAAACCCTCGCTGAGTTAGCGAAAAATTCAGGATACACCGGGCCACAGAATTTTAAGAATGAGTTTCGTGTCTGTCGTCAACCTTAAGTCGCACCCCTTAAGTCATCCCCCTTCAGTCACGCATCTTCAGTCACACCTCTTCAGTCGCTAACCTTAAGTCACCGCAACCCCTAACAAGTCAGAGTCACTAGCCCCCAGTAATCAACGGAGCAGAGGATATTCCTTCTCTGCTCTTTTTTATGGCTCGATCGGTTCTGCAACGGTGCGATCGATCGGAGGTTTATGGCCATGTTCAAAGGCATAGCGAACTAACTGCGATCGATTTTCCAGTTGTAATTTATTGAGAATATTGCTGAGATGGGTTTGTACAGTGCGGGGACTGACAAAGAGGTGTTCACCAATTTGCTTATTGGTATAGCCTTGGATCACTTGCCAGAAAACTTTCTCTTCGGCAGGCGTTAAGGGCAGGGGATGGGGAGCGGATTGGGGTTCCGGTGGGTTGCTGACCTGCTGAAGTAGACGAATAATTTCGGCATGGGTTCGGCGCGATCGCTCCAGCTGTGCTTCAATCTTGGCGAGCAGTTCACGGGGTTCAAAGGGTTTGATTAAGTAATCATCTGCCCCCATGGAATGGCCCTGAACCCGATCTTCGATGTCTGCCCGACTCGATAGAAAGATAAAGGGGAGGAGCTGCCCAATCCGGCTCGATCGAACCCGTCGGCAAAATTCGTAGCCATCCATTTCGGGCATCAGGACATCGGAAACAATCACGTCTGGAGGATCCTGCTCAAACAGGGCTAGGGCATCCAGCCCAGAAGCGGCATCTTGTACACAATAGCCCCGTTTACTCAGATAGCGGCTGAGGGCTGTCCGGAGCGTGGTGTCATCATCAACAACAAGAATTTTTTTCATGCGGAGGTGTCCTCGATCGGACAGAGTTGGAATAACAAGGTTGCACTGTTTCTGTAGTGCTAGGATGCCCAATTCACAACCTAGAATCGAAAATCATCGAAAATTCAACCCCGCTCAATTCACTGTTGAGGGCGCTGTTAAGGGCACTGTTAAGGGGCCTGTTGAGGCAACGCAATGCTTCCTCCGGATTACGCCCAACAATTGTGGAATTGATTAACTTTCCCAGCCCGCCATCCAGCGAACACGCAGTGAGCGAATACATAGAATACATAACAAAACTAGACGCATCAGGGCTGCGCCTCCAAAGCATTCTCGGGAATCCCCAGAGAAGCACTTGTATCCATCTGGAACCCTGTTTTGAGGAATCCGCATCATGATGAAACGCATGGTATTCATTGGGTTGGGATTATTGGGAACGATGTGTTCTGGGCTCGCGATCGCCTATCAGCAAGCCACAAGTTTGCCCGCTGGGTATGAAAATCCAGCCCAAAACCCCCTCCCTGCACCAGACACCCTCCAAGCGGCGGCCCAACCCATCGAGCAAAAGCTGCGATCGCTGAACTCAGAAAATTCCTCCGTCAGCTTAAGCCCAGCCGAAGTCAAGGTTCTCGTCGCCGCTACCATCAGCCAAATCAGTCAACAGGTCAAAGCCTCTACCGCCATTAAAGGTGTTCATACCACACTAGAGAATCAGCAACTTCAGGCAGGGGCTGTGGTTGACCTCGCGGAGTTACAGCAAAGTCAGTTATCTCGCCAGGAAAAGGCCCTGCTGCAGGACACGATCCAGCGGATTCCAGGCTTTCAAGATCGCCAAATCTATCTCGGGATTTCAGGTAAACCTCGAATTGTCCATGGCCAAATTCAACTTGATCCAGAGACTCAAGTCAAAGTGGGCAATCTCAGTTTTTCACTCCAGCAAATTGCCCAGCGCGTTGGCGTTCCGCCAGAACAAATCCAAGCCCAAATTAACCGAACCTTACCTCAATTTCCATCTGAAATGTCTGCCAGTTCTGTGGAAGTTGAGAACGATCGAGTGGTGATTCGTCGAAATTAGGCGCGATCGAACACAAGGTTTAAACAATATTCAGTCGCAGGATAAAAGATTCAGTCAAAGCACAAAGATTCATACCGTTGTGAAGTCTCAGCAATCCACTGGAGCACCCAAGTAGATGGATAGGACAGTTAACAGTGGGTTTGGAAGTCCTAAAAAAGTTTATGGAAATACTCGATCGCTTGGCAAAAGATAATCCACATTGCACCCGTAATGCTGGCAAAAAAAACGGTTGTGAGGGCCGTCATGCCTAGCCCAATCAGCATCAGCAATCCATCATCTTCTAATAATCCAATGACCAACGCTTCGATCGTATAGGCAGGTAATAGATTCGTCAGTGGAATGGGCAAGGGAAGCGCCATTAATGTTGCATTCCAAGCCATACACAGACCCACCAAACGGCGGATATTCCGGTTATGACTCACACGAACCAATCGCATTTGAGAAAACTTTTCAACAGGATAGAGAACTCGTTCAATATTTTTAAGTAATCCCTGGGATAACTTCGGCGACATTTCCAACTGTGCCAAACGATGGGGTAACCAAGGCTGTTTAGCCCCCAATGCTAACTGCAAGCCCATCAAGATCGTGCCTGCTCCCATTAAGGTGGAAAATCCCGCTAATGGAATGGGTACTGGAATCAACATCGGTAGGGTGAGAAGTCCGCTCAAAATGCCAAATCCCTGTTCGCCAGTGCGCTCCAACAAGGTTGCAATCGAAAGAGGCGTGTCTGAATGTTCTTCGAGCAAACCTTGAATGGTTACAGAGAGCTTCATATGGGCAGGGATAAAAGAGCGCGATAGCAAAAGAACCTTATGGGATAGAATTCCCGCTGACACAGGTCAATTCCGCAATAAAATTCTCGAAAAACGATATAAGAACCCGATCGAACCAAAAGCTTCCTTTCAACCAATACCAAAATCGAAAACCAAACAAATCGATTTTTGATTGCAACCTAGGGGTGATGGCTCTCTAAATTTCCCTACTCTGCGGGACGCAGAACGCCAAGAAGCAGAACTCTAGAAGCAGAACGCCAGAAGCAGAATTCCACCAAGAGACTTGCAAGCCGTTCAGAGCAATTTTCTCCGATTTCTTGGCAGAGTCCTTCCATCAGGCGCTAGGGGATCTAGAGGAAATCGGATTTACAGCTCGGATCTGTAGTCTTGATCAATCAATTTACTCCGGAATCTTGCTTCTGTTGTAACCTTCTTTTCCTAATAAAATCGGTTCGCAATAGTTTTGTAACAGACTGGATCGATCCTTGCGATTCCTTTGTGGGCAGGCATTGACCTAACCCGTCGGGGTCAAAGAACTGAAGCTAGCTAGCGGAAGCAATTTCTCAAGGGCCAAATCTGAGGCGATGGTGGCAAGCTGGTTGAGATTCGTCGGATCTTCTAGGTGAGGCAAGACGCCCAAAACGGGCAAGCGGGTCAACGTTTCAATCAGCGCAATGTTCGCCCATTGATCGACTTCATCAGCCGTGACGGGCGTGATACAGTTCAGCACAATCCCTTTCAGGTGAACCCGCGATCGTTCTGCCAGAGCGACATTGGCTACCGCTTGCCCGATCGCGCCCAGCTTAACCGGAACCACCAGCACCGCAGAAAGTCGCCAATCCCAGGCTAAGTCGGCCACAGTGGTCTCGTGGGTAACGGGTGACCCCAATCCCCCCAGACCCTCTACTAGCACAAAATCATGGTTTTGCACTAGCTGAGTATAGGTATGCCAGACGAGATCGAGGGGAATCGATCGGCCTTCTCGATCCGCTGCCAAGGGGGGCGCTAAGGGAGCTGCAAACTGCAGGGGGTTAGCTAGGGTGAGGTGAGCACTGGCTGAGAACAGCCGCTGGTAATGCTCACGATCGCCCACCCCGGTTTGAATCGGTTTCAAAATTCCCAGCGATCGGGGTTGACAGTAAAGCTGCCAATAGGCCGCTAACGCAGAGGTTAGCACCGTCTTACCCGCATCGGTATCCGTTCCCGTAATTAACAGTGCATTCACCCGCAATTTCTCCTTCGCACCGTATACCCGCCATTGTACGGGATCATGCTAGCATCCCTTTTCCATGACATCGGAGTTTATTCCCGAGGAGTTTATTCCCGATGCCCTCCAACCGCCCACTAAAGGGAATGCTCCACTGAATGGGAGGATCCACCCAAGCAGTGACCATTGATGGCCCCCTTACCTCACACTGACCGTCAACGTAAATTCCGCAGGTTCATTGGCGCTAACATCAATCTGATAGTCCCCGGTATCGGCCACAGGATTTTCCCAAGACTTCCCACCCCCTTCCAGCGGACTCCCATCGGGACGCCGCACAATGAAAGCTCCACTGCCTTGGAGGTTAATACTGAGCGCCTGACCCGATTGGATGCTGAGTAGATAGCGGCGAATGACTCGGCCATCCGTGCGACCTTGAATTTGGGCAGAGCTTTGTCCTTGCGAAAAGGAAATTCGTTCAGTTTTGACCTCGGCTTCAGAGGGCGGGGTTGGATCGGTGCTGGGAGAAGGCGACACGGATGGAGATGGGGAGGGCACGATCGGATTGGCCAACTTCAGTTCCAACTTAAAGTCCGATTTCGACAAACCTTGGACCGTCTTAAGTTGCACAGCATAGCTGCCATTGAAGGGCAATTCTCCTTCCCAGAACGGCACCCGTTTTGCCCGATCGAGGGGTTGGTCATCGGGCCCCAGAATCGTCATCAGTACCCCTTCTCCGCCCAGGGCTGCCGTCAAGGTTTGCCCCTGTTTCCCAGCA
Source organism: Alkalinema sp. FACHB-956 (assembly GCF_014697025.1). Taxonomy (NCBI): domain Bacteria; kingdom Bacillati; phylum Cyanobacteriota; class Cyanophyceae; order Leptolyngbyales; family Leptolyngbyaceae; genus Alkalinema; species Alkalinema sp. FACHB-956. The sequence continues at coordinate 140,661 of NZ_JACJRC010000008.1, forward strand.
AAGTTAAAGGTGAGGGTTTGATTGGCTTGGAGAGGGCCTGTGCGGGTGACGGGCTTGTCTGGCGTCAAATCCACCCGCTGGCTAATCTCCACATTGGTTGGGCTGGGACTGGGCTTTGGCGTTTTGCTGGCGCTGGGACTAGGACTCGCGCTAATGGTAACAGTTGGGGTTGGAGAGGGCTGATTTTGAGAATTGGATCCTAGCGATCGGGCAATGACCCAGGAGCCAATCCCGACCAAAGAGACCACGCCCACACCAATCAGCCCCACCGACCAGGGATCATCCCACAGGGAACTGCGCGTCGGGGAACTCGTCGGGGTCGATCGCCGCTGACCCGCGTTGGCACCCAGATTGGAGCCCGCATATTCAGTCCCTTCGGGGGGACGGCCAATGGCCACCGTTGCCATCTGGGAGGGCTGGGCAGTTGGGGGCTGAGCGGGCAGAGTCACGGGACCGCCGGGAGGCGTTGGGGAAAAATGACTTGGATCGGCTTGATAGGTACCCGGTTGACCCAAGTTTTGCAGAGCTTGTTGGACTTCCAGGGCGGACTGGAACCGCTGACTGGGGGTATAGCTCAACATCCGATTCACAATTTGCGCAAAGGCTGGCGACACCTGACACCAACGCTGCCAATGCCAGGTCATCGTACTGTCATCGAGGAGTTCCTGGGGTTCCCGTCCAGTCAACAGCACCACGACCGTCACCGCCAAGGCATAGAGATCGCTGTTAGGGTAGGCTCGGCCCGTCTGCATCTGCTCGATCGGGGCATAGCCCAGCTTACCCACGGTGGTAGATTGTTTCAGCGTATCTGGCACCTGAATCCGCGTTGCGAGTTCCTTGACCACACCAAAGTCAATCAGCACAGGGAGCCGATCGCGTTCCCGCAAAATCACATTATCTGGCGCAATGTCGCGGTGGATAATGCCCTTGCCATGGAGATAGGCCAGTACTGGCAACACCTGCTGCATCAGTTGAATGATTTCCGGTTCCGAAAAGACATAGCCCTGGCTTTTCCGTTCTTCCAGCAAGGCGCGATAGGTCTTGCCATCCACATAATCCTGCACCAGGAAAAATCGCTGATTTTCCTCAAACATGGCGCGGAATTGCGGAATTTGAGGATGCTGAATCTGGTAGAGGATTTGGGCTTCGCGCTGAAATAGTTCCTTGGATTTTTCCAAGGCGTACTCCCCCGTTTGGGGCAACACCAATTCCTTCAAGGCACAAGGCTCATTAAAGCGAGCTTGATCTTCAGCGAGATAGGTTCTCCCAAAACCGCCTTGGCCCAAGATGCTCAGTAAGCGATATCGGCTTTGAAGAACAGTCCCTATCGAAATCGGTGGTTGCATAGTCTTGGCGATGACTGAACGGTAGAACGTACTCTGGAATGAATCCTGAAACTAATCAAGTCTACCCGACCTAGCAAAATGTGACGCGAGAGAATCCCAACATTTCTCCGGTGGACGGAATATCTTGCAGGGGGGCAGGATGCTGAGGGATCAAGCTTAACCCAACTTTGCTTTCACGATCGCCTGCACCTTTTTGCCATCGGCCTTGCCTTTGAGTTGCTGCATGGCGGGCCCCATCACTTTGCCCATATCCTTTGGACTCGTGGCCCCCACCTGGGCAATGATTGCGTCGATCGCTTGCGCCACTTCTTCATCCGTCAATTGTTGTGGCAGGAACCCTTCAATGATGGCTAACTCCTGGGCTTCTTGATCCGCTAAATCCTGCCGACCCACCGCTTGGTATTGTTCGATCGCATCCCGTCGCTGCTTTGCTATCTGCATCAACGCTTCCATTTCTTGCTCTTCTGTCAACGTTTGCTGGCCTGACGGACGGACGCTAACTTCTTTCTCCAGGAGAACTTTTTTGATGCTGCGCAAGGTTTCCAGGCGCACCTTCTCCTTGGCTTTCATGGCGGATTTAATCTCTTCACTGATATGGTCAATGAGGCTTGCCATTACACACGTCCTTTTGTAAACAATCTCGTTTAAATACTATTTTCTTGCCTAATGGTATTGGCAGACCGTCGAGAAATTTGGCACAATTAGTTGTCACTTCTAGTTGTCACTCCAGCTACTCTGACAACCTTGTCAGAGATTTGAGTCATTCAACTATCAGTTTCAAGTTTATAAGTTTCAAATTTAGCCTTGGTTGCGAAATTTCTTGAGCAACGACGGAACCTTAACCCTGTTGCCGAATTTTACTGGCTCGTCTTCGTTAACCTGTGTTTTCTTCCACTTTTTGCGATTGCTTGATTCGCTGTTTCGTTTTTTGACAAATTTTCTTGGCAAATTTTTCTTGGCAAATCAATATCTTAAGGTTCCCATTTTGACCATGACTGTCTCACGGCTGCAAATTTCTAGTGTGATTGTGCACAAGTGCCGCAATTGGTGAGATAGTCTTTAAGCAAGATCTGGGACGATGTTCTCTGATCTCAGTGATAAGATTGCCGTGAATGCGTTCGAGGGCTTGACGTGATCAGTTCTGCGACTCTGACTCTCCCCATTGCTTCTGCTCCTGTTGTTGATACTCACAATAACCGTCTCTGTTTACTAACGGGATCCGCGAATCCGGTGTTGGCACAAGAGGTGGCCCGTTATTTAGGGATAGACCTTAGCCCAATGATTCGGAAGCGGTTTGCGGATGGCGAAATCTATGTCCAGATTTTGGAATCTATTCGGGGGAGTGATGTTTACATCATTCAACCTACTTGCCGTCCAGTGAATGATCATTTGATGGAACTCATGATCATGATTGATGCCTGCAAGCGAGCTTCGGCACGGCAGGTAACTGCGGTTTTGCCTTACTACGGCTATGCACGGGCCGATCGCAAAACGGCGGGTCGTGAGTCCATTACAGCGAAGTTAGCCGCTAACTTGCTAACGAAGTCGGGAGCCAATCGCGTGTTGGCCATGGACTTACACTCTGCTCAAATCCAAGGCTACTTTGACATTCCATTGGATCATGTCTATGGGGCTCCTACGATCGTTGATTACCTAAGGAGCAAGAAACTAGAAGACTTGGTGATTGTCTCGCCCGATGTCGGCGGGGTTGCTCGGGCCCGAGCCTTTGCCAATCGTTTAGGGGATGCTCCACTCGCCATCATTGACAAACGTCGTCAGGCTCACAATGTGGCGGAAGTGATGAATGTCGTGGGCGATGTGCGGGGTAAGACTGCGGTGCTGGTCGATGACATGATTGATACCGCTGGCACGATTACTGAAGGCGCTAAGCTACTGCGACGGCAAGGAGCACGGCAGGTCTATGCTTGTGCAACCCATGCGGTGTTTTCTCCACCGGCGATCGAACGCCTGTCGAGTGGCTGTTTAGAAGAGGTGATCGTCACGAATACGATTCCACTGTCTGAGGATCAACGATTCCCGCAGTTGACGATTTTGTCCGTAGCCAATGTTTTGGGCGAAACGATTTCTCGGATTCACGAAGACAGTTCTGTGAGCAGTATGTTTCGCTAGGGTGGAATACTTCCCTAGCCCCTGATGTTCAGTATTCGTTCAGCTAGGCCACTTGTGAGATGATTCGGCGATTGAACTGAAGTTTTTATTCTTTTCTACTGATGTCATCGTTTTCGACTGAATAGACTGCTGATCCTGATAGATTCGATGAAAGGTTGATGGTCGATCAATGTCGATCAATAGGGTGTGCTGAATGGTCAGTGCACCTTCTTTGCTTTTGCGACCTTCTTTGCTTTTGCGAATATCTTCTCACTGGCTCGTTGCTCAAGGAATCGCATATCCAGGAAGGATGAATTGGAACAGCTGTAGCCACACCACTGGCAATCAACAGGGCATCATGCAGCTATCAATTGGCGATAACCTAGCCCATCTGCCCAATAAAAATGGGCGATTTGCATCGCCCACTGAGGAATGTCTCACTTTAGCTATGTCATTAATAGCTAGCGTCAACTTCATTCCGCAGGAATTGATTTCCAGATTTCTTAAGCAGTCTTTGTCAGCGGACGTTGATATTACTCGGCTATGCCGCGATTGCACGATCGTTGATATCCCTCGATCGCCCGATCGCGCACAGGGCTAGTTCCAATCGTTATCTGCACCCAAAAATTCCGGTCGGCTGCTCCCAGGAATTTGCCAATCCTCATTTTCACCACCCACAACCAGCCGTTCAATTCCCACAAAATCTCGACTGAGTTGGTTGAGGGCATTGATTAGAATATCGATCGCGAGGGCATCACTGGTGCCTAAATCAAACCAACAGCGAGCCCAACTCCCTTCGTATTCAAATTCCCCCATGTTGTGCATCAGCGCCATCATGGAATTGTCTGCCTGGTCGTTATCGTAGGGCAGATAGCTAATTTCTAGTCCAATCTCTTGCACCTGAACATTTTCAGCATTAAAGCCACCTAGCTTGCCAAGATAAAACCAGGAACTGAAGACTTCTTCCACATACTGCTTTTCCATTTCAGAAGGCACTGTGGGAAACTTTAGCCAGATCCAAAGATTGAACTGGTCAAATTCACGAAACTCAACTTGCATAGAATCAATACTGAAAGTAAACAGGCAATCAACTAGAAAATGGGAAACTAAGTCGTGAATCTGTGAGTTAAGTTACGTTAGTTCAGAATACTGAACTGTTAGCTGCTAATCTAACGCCACCGAACTCTCGGCTATTAATTTTCCCACACTCCCGATCGTTCCTGGGCTTCCCGCCAGATTTCTATGCCGCCCAATTTATCGACCAACAGATAGTCCTATGGCTTTTTGTCAGCCGGCTTTTGGCCCGCTTGGGCGCGCTGATTGGCGAGGCGCAGTTCCCGCTTCATTTGGTTGACAAGTCCCGCAGGAAGTTGACTTTCTTTCTTGAGGGCTTGTTCAAAGAATTTGATGCTATCTGAGAATTTGCCTTGCTTGTAGAGAATTTGCCCCTTGAGGTATTGCACCTCAGGGTTATCGGGCGTTGTACCCAGGGCCCGATCGACGGAGGCTAGGGCTTTATCCAATTTTTTCAGGTCACGATAGCCCCACGCTAAACTGCGATCGGCAATGTATTTTGGCCCTGCTTTTTGTTCTAGCCGTTCGATCGCTTGATCGGGATTGGACAGCGGCAAGCTCACATTCACCGCCAACATCAGATCCATTGCGCCTTTCACCAAGTTCAGTTCGGGATCGTTGGGAGAAACTTTTTCAGCTTCGTCTAACTTTTTAAACGCATCCTGTACCTTACCCAGAGCAGTGGGCATACCCCGCACCATCCCTTGGGAATTAATCGTAGAAGCCGCTTCCAAAAAGTTACCGACGGCAATGTAGAGATTACCGCGAAGGGGATCGGAACTTGCCAGCTTTTCTGCGGTTTCGCGAGTCAGGGTGGCGTTGGATGTAAAGGTTCCCCCATCCCGTTGCATGAAAGCTAACGTTGATTTGAGGGCATAAACCAGGGGATCGCTGCCTTCCTTGGCAGCGGCCTGATCTAACAGTTCTAGGGTCTTGGGACTGTAATCGCCTTTTTCAAAGATCGCTTTGAAGGCTGCTTCCGTTTTATCCCCGATCGGTTTGGGATTGCTAGTGCGGAACGGATCCTTCGCCAAGGCAGGATTCGTTAAACAGCCCAAAAGCAACGCCGTACCACCCGCCAACAGGCCCAATCGTCGTGTCACCGGGAAGGATTTCACCCCCAACGTATTCCCCGAAGAATGGGTGCGTTGAGCCGTGCGTTGAGCCATGCGTTGTCTAGCTGTGATTTGATTTGCCATGGGTGTATCCGATCGAGGATGTCTGCATTCTACTAGCGACTGATGACGCTAGGATTCGGTGGGAAGTTCCAAGCCAAATTTTTACCCAAGCCAGATTTTTACCCAAGCCAGATTTTTAACAGAATTCGTTCCCTAGGATTCGGCGGTTTCGGGGATCATTCGCTAAACTTGCATCAATCAGGTTTCTTCACCCTGAATATGGGCATAACTAGGGGAATCCTGAACCATACCTACCCCAGCCAAGCGGAATGTTATACCTGCGAGATCTGTCCTACTATCCCACTGCCTGCCCCCAACCCATCCTCAACGCCATCAACCTGGACATGCCCACCCAGCAATTAGGACTGATCGTTGGGCCAAGCGGCTCAGGCAAAAGTACTTTATTGGAAATTCTGGCAGGCTTGGCGGAACCCACCAGCGGCAGCATGTTCTGGCGGGAACAGGAGTTGACGTTTCTGCACATGCAGCAACTCTGCGGCTTGGTCTTCCAGTTTCCGGAACGGCATTTTTGTGGTGGGACGATTCTAGAAGAATTGCGCTTGGGCCATCCGGAACTCAGTAGCGATCGGATCCGGGAAGCTTTGACGGAAGTAGGACTCGATCGTTTATCGCTGCAAACTTCGCCCCATGCCCTCAGTGGGGGACAGCAACGCCGTCTAGCCTTGGCGGTGCAACTGATTCGCCAGCCCAATGTACTGTTGCTGGATGAACCAACGGCTGGCTTGGATTGGTCTATGCGACGGCAACTGGTCAAACTTTTGGCGAAATTAAAGGAGCATTGGACGTTATTAGTCGTCTCCCATGATGCCTCGGAATTGCTGGAAATCGCCGATCGCTGTTGGCAGATCTCCCAGGGCAATTTGAAGGAGGTGGCTCCCGCCGATCTGCGGCAACAGTTTACAGAAACTGCCGTGGCTTCAGGCTTATCTTCGATCGCGCCGTAATGCTGGCATCAGTGAGATCTGAGTTGGACCTTTGCTAGGCATTCACTAGGCATTCGCTAGGCATTTGCTGGACATTCGCAAGCAGGGCGAGAACAGAGATGCGATGATGGGAAGTTGCGCGAACCTGACTGCACACTCGTTCAACGTGAATTCAACCCCTTCGTTCCGACCCTCAGCACGCTCATGACTGCCCTACCGCACAATCTTGACCTCTGGCAAGCCACCCTTGACTGGTGCCCTAGCGATCGCCAACAGGAGCAATTTCAGGGGCTCTACGAAGCACTGTTGGCTGGAAACCAACGGCTGAATTTAACCCGCATTACCGAACCCACGGAGTTTTGGGAAAAGCACCTGTGGGATTCCCTAGGTGGCATTATTGACTACCTCCAGGATCCAACTCCAGCGATCGAGATGATTGACATTGGCACAGGCGGCGGCTTTCCAGGGGTACCGATCGCGATCGCGTGTCCCCATTGGCAAATCACACTTTTGGACTCTACCCGCAAAAAAATTACCTTTCTACAACAAATGACCCAGGAACTGGGCTTAACTCAAATCCACTGCGTGGTCGATCGGGTAGAGCAGGTAGGTCAGGATCCTAACCATCGGGAACGGTACGATTTGGCAACCTTGCGAGCGGTGGCTGCTGCTAATGTTTGCGCGGAGTATGCCCTGCCGTTGGTCAAAGTTGGGGGTGAGGCCATTCTCTACCGAGGCCAGTGGACGATGGAGGAAGAAGCAGATTTAATTCGGGCGACGGAAAAATTGGGTGGAGATTTGATCGAAGTCGAAACCTTTGTCACACCGCTGAGCGAGGGCCAGCGCACCTGTCTACATCTGGCCAAAATCAAACCTACCCCCCCGGAATTTCCCAGGGCGATCGGCATTCCCACTCAAAAACCACTCAGCTAATCTCAATGGGATTGATTTGTTTGATTCGATTCGTGAGGTAGCGCGATCGTCGCAGCGATACAGCCATCGAATGCAGGTTCAATTCGTTAAACCTGCAACGGCGATCGCAGCACACCACCACTAGCAACCCAGGGATCCGTTTGTTGTAAAGCAGAAGGTTGGAGAAGGGCGTTAGTCGATAGGGCGGTCGATCGTAGGGCACTAGAGCCAACCACCTTTGCCGTAGCAGTATCATCATTGACGATCGTGCCTGTACCGCGACTAACGGCAAAGGTCGCATTGGTCAGGTTTGTCAAATTGACAGAGAAGGATTCATCCCCTTCCACCGTCCCATCCCCGCGAATCGGAACACTAATGGTCTTGCGGGTTTCGCCAGGATTAAAGCTGAGGTTACCACTAATGGCAGTATAGTCACTCCCCGCGATCGCTTGTCCATTCACCGTTGCATACCTCAACGAGACGGTTTTACTAGTTGCAGCGGTTAAACTCACGGTAAACACTGTATTCTTAGTTCCCGCATTACCTTCAGTAATTCGTACATTATTAATCGAAAGCTTGGGGGGAGTACTATCGTCATTGGTGATAGTAGCGATTCCCTTACTAGTACTTAAACTTGCATTAGTTGGACTACTAAGGTTAACCGAGAAGGTTTCATTAGCTTCTACCTGGGTATCTCCAGTAATTGCAATACTAATCGTCTTGCTAAGTTCACCAGCATTGAAACTTAAGGTACCTGTTTTGGCGGTATAGTCACTTCCTGCGGCAGCTGTACCATTAGCCGTTGCATACTTCACACTAATTGTTTGGGAACTGACAGCAGAGAGTTTAACCGTAAACACTGCATTCTTAGTCCCTAGGCTCCCCTCGGTCAAAGTGACATTATTGATAGACAAACTGGGGAGCGTGGTGGCCGTGTCATTATTGACGATCGTTCCCAGTCCCTGACTATCGGCGATCGTGGCATTGCTCGCACCACTGAGATTGAGGAAGAACGACTCATTCGGTTCGACTGCCGTCTCACCTAGGACAGGAATCGCGATCGTTTTCGTCAGTTCGCCAGGATTAAAGCTAAGGGTACCGCTGGTGCTGGTGTAGTCAGACCCCGCCGTGGCCGTGTTATTGGCCGTGGCATAGTTGACTTTAACGAGTTGTGTGCTAGCTCCCGATAGGGTCACTGTAAAAACTGCATTTTGTGCGCCGGAATTGCCTTCAGTCACTTGCACATCATTGACCCGCAGACTGGGTAACGGTGAGCCACCACTGCCAAATTCGACTGCGCCCACATCCGGCTGACTATCGCGAGTGAAGCCGAGTAAATCGGTAATCGGTGCCCCCGATACGCCAGTGTTAATGGCTGGACTACCCGCCAAGAGCGGATGGAACCAAAAATTTCCCGACTGCTGCAATGCGCCCAATTTCGGATCAACCGATCGCGCTCCCGAGGCCACACTCACATCACTGGGGGGATATTGAATATTGCCGCCTTGGTCGGTAAATGTGCGGTTCACATGCTGTTGGATATTCCAGGGATTCGTCCCGTTATCAGCGGTATTGCGATCGAAAATCGTATTTTTGAGACTGACGGAGGCGTCACTGGCTGCCACGATCGCGCCACCCACCCAGCCCGCATGGTTCAGAGCAAAGGTGACGTTGGTCAGGTTGGCCGAAGCATTGCTAAACAGTGCCAGGGCACCGCCATTTTTCACATAGTCATCAGCAGTCAACCCTTTAGCGGTTCGATTGCCTGAAAATGTAGTGTTGGTAATGGTGGAGTTGGTTTGATTAATCCAAACACCGCCCCCAGAGCCAGCGGAATAGTTGTCCACAAAGGCGGTATTGCGCAGAGTCAGGCTGCCACTGCCTTTGCTGTTGCGGACATGGTCGATCGCACCGCCAGCGCCCATTTCACCCCCCGGCAAACCGATCGCTTGGTTGCTTTTGAAGCTGGAATTTTCGATCGTCACCACATCTTCCGGATCATTGAATAGATAGAGTGCGCCTCCCGCTGATCGACTAATGTTATTTTCAAAGACGCTGTTTTTAATGGTGGTATTGTTATTCGCCCGATCGGTGAAGATTGCGCCCCCATAACCCCGCAGCGTCGGGTTGAGCGCCCCGGCACGATTATCCACCGTTGCCGCAGAGACATCGTTATTGAGGAACTTAGAATTTTCGATCGTGAGCTGACCGTTCAGGCTATTGATCGCACCCCCGTTAATACCTTTGTTCCCTGTAAATTCGCTATTGGTAATCGTCAAAGCCCCAGGGCCAAAGAAACCGATCGCCCCCGCTCCCCGTTCATCATTGCCTGCGGTTGCTTTGTTGCCCGTAAATTTGCTGCCTGTAACCGTCAGGCTGCCTTCATACTCGCTGTAAATAGCCCCACCGCCATTATCCGCTGTGTTATTGCTGAAGGTGACATTTTCAACGGTTAACTTGGCTTTGTGGGTCGTGGTAATTGCACCCCCGCGATCGCGGGTAAACCCATTGACCAACGCAAGATTTTTGACCGTCAAACTTGTGGGAAAATCCACATTGGAATTGAGTTGCAGAATGCGAGTGGCATTGTTACCACTGATTTTCAAGCCCGCTGCCGCCGCACCATCAATAATGAGGTTTTTACCCGCTGGAATGTCCAGTTGACTACTGAGGGTAATGGTCTGATTTGCCAAGTTAGCAGCAAAGGTAATCGTATCTCCCGTTTTGGCGTTGGCGATCGCCTCCCGCAGTGACCCAGCACCGCTATTATTCGTATTGGTGACGGTGACCAAGGCCAATACCCCAGCATAGGACGCCATCGTTGCTGGATGTAGGATTGAGTCAAACGCAACGGCACCCAGCCGAGTTTCCAACTGCCAGTTCCCCGATCGATCGCCGTGGCCGGTTGGACTCACGGATGCTGCAATGTTCGCATCCGTCAACTGTTGAAACTTGTGCAGAAAAGCTTGGCCAACCTCTCCCTGGGCCACATTACAGCCGTACAGAACCCAATTGGGAGGCACTTCTGGATGACAGGCTGTAATGGCTGAAAAATATCCTGCATAGCGATCGAGGGTCTCTGCCATCACGATCGTATCGCCTAGAGATAATTGCCCAGGACTCCCATGGGCAAAGACATGAATCTCAGTCAATTCCGGATGGCTCACCAATGTTTGTAGGATTTGTGCAAATCCATCCTTGTGGGGATTGAGTAGTTGCACAGCAACATTGGGCAAAAGACCATTCAATAACGAGATGTAATCTTCTACTGCCGGATCAATGAACGCGATCGTGGATTTGACTTGCTGAGAAACCCGTTGAGGGGGGGACTGAAGAGTTTCCGCTACCACCGGCTGGCAGGAGCTAGACTGAGAAATTCTAGATTGAGAAATTCTAGATTGAGAAATTCTAGACTGAGATGTAGCAGTATTTGCCATTTGCGTGGATAACATTTGCGTATGAGCAATCATAAAAATCCTCCAAAACAGATGGGGCAAACTGTTCTCGGAATACACTGCCAAAGCAGCAAGATAGACACTAGGATTTGTGCTGAGCCCGACAATTTTGGTCATAGCTCAGCCATTGCTAGAACATCAGTCCACCGCAAGTAAATCGCGTTCCTGTGAATCTAGCAATTGGATTGATTTAGATTAAAATTGAATGACTGTTTCAAGCATGAGTACCAGAGTAAATTTTGACTACTATGAACTCACAGCAGACTTAAAGAAATAGGTAGACTTAAAGAAATAGGCAGGCTTAAAGAAATAGGGTAAGAAATCGTAGGATAAGAAATAGGAACCAGTAATTTCTGGAGACCCATTCTGATAGCGATTCTGGCTCAAGCGGTTCTGGCTTAAGCAATTCTGGCTTATAGTTGCTCGACTTATAGTTGCTCGACTTATAGTTGCTTGAGCAGATATACGTTCTGACTGATGTACATGCTGACGGATATATGTTTTGGCTCGTGTTGGTGATTCAAGTTAAGTTACGTGCCATGCATATCCATCTTGTCAAATTACTATCAGGCATGACATCACTCATTAAATAACAAGAATTTCATTATCTGGACGGGAAGTTTAAATCTGCCTCGGAACAATGCGGATTTATAACTTTCTTGACCATATTCTTTCACCTTACAAAAACAATCAAGGTGGGATGATTGGTTCAATTTGTTGCTGGAATTCAAGATTCGGTAGATATTTCCGCAATCAAACTACAACCCACCCTATTGAATTAACGAATGGAACGTGTTGGTAGAACCCTAATGATGACGGTAAACCTCTGTGCTTTCTAGTAGGCCCCTGATGTTGGCAGAACCCTAATGATGAATAGAACCCGTACTTGCTAGACCCCGAGAAGTTACAACACCAATCGGTGGTCTGAAATGATCTGAAATGACTGGTAGACGTTTCTGTGCTTGTCTGAATGACTGTTTCTGAATGACTTATCTTGCTTGTCAGCCTACAGGGTCAGCCCTCGTGAAATCACTGAGAAACTGCCAGTTTTCTGTCTGTCCACTATGGGAGGCTGATTTTGTCATAGGGCTAACTTAGTTACTATTCAAACAAACTAATCTCTCAACAGTAACTTCTGTCGTGATTCTAAAGGCCAACCCTGAAGCCAGTCATCTGCCATTTCACCCCTGCACGATCGCAGTGACAGTTACCCTGGTGTCTACTGATCAGAGTCTCCATCCAACCACAATCTCTAGGGACGACCACGTCTACAAGTCCCCATCCACACCCCCTTATCCCAAGGAACTAGCGGTTCACACAAAACCTGAAATTTTATCCGGAATAGGGGGAGAGGCAGGGAAATACGTCAATGTAAGATGCACTCTGACAGCGCCCCTAGTTCTACTAGGGGTTTTTATTTGAGCACTAAGAATTTAATGACTACGTAGAATACTGACACTGTGAGTTGTAAGAGGGCGATCGGGATCCCATATTTCAGAAAGGTTCGAAACGACATGCCCCGACCATGCTGCTGGGCAATGCCTGCGGCCACAATGTTGGATGATGCCCCCACCAAGGTGCCATTTCCCCCCAAGGTTGCTCCAAACATCATGGCGTAAAACAACGGCAAGACCTCTGGCGGGAACTGGCCTGCGTAGTCTTTCATTGCCATTTCTGGGGCAATTAAGCCCACTGTGACGAGATACTGCTTCAGCAATGGCACCATGGCAACCACTAGGGGAATATTGGGAACCACGCTGGAAATAATCCCAACTGCGAATGTCAGCAAAATACAGCCCAGAACGATATTCTTGCCAAGCACGATCGCTAGAAATCCTGACAAACTTTGAATGACTCCTGTTTTTTCTAACCCCCCAATCAGAACAAAAATGCACATGAAAAAGATCAGGGTGCTCCAGTCCACATCTCGTAAAATATTTTCTAGACGATCGAGGCGGCTATGGTGGGCCAAGAGCAGAGCCAGTGCCGCTCCGAGCAGTGCCACCGTCGCTGGACTAATCGGCGTCGGCAAATTTTCACCAATCACAAAGAAAATCAGAACAAACGCCACAATAAGCGCACCGATCGCCAAAACACGAGGATGATTAATTTGAGGATGGGGCAAGTTTTCTAAGCTATCCAATTTTTTGCGCCAAATTCGCCGAAACAAAATTGGTAAAGTGACAACGACGCTTACAACCGCAAGTAATCCCCCAAAACTGAGGCGTAGGAGATAGTCCGTAAAACTCAAATTAATTGCATCCCCTACAATAAAAGTCGCCGGATCCCCCACTAGGGTTAATAGACCAGAACTGTTTGCCACGAAGACCAGCAGAATTAACAGGGGAATGAAATCGACTCCCACTTCCTCGGCGATCGGGGGAATCAACGGAGCAATCAACATCACCGTTGTAGCATTGGGCAATACTGCACAAATCGGCGTCGTAATTGCTGTAATCCCTAACAATAGGCGCTTTCCCTCGCCCTTAGCCAGTAACACAATTTGGTTACCGAGATATTCAAAAATTCCGGTGGGTTCAAAGGATCGAACCAACACCATCACCCCAAAAAATAAAGCCAAGGTGCCATGACTCCGACCGATATAGTCGATCGCCTCTGGCAGGGTCATCACATTCCCGATAATCAACAGGAGTGCACCACATAACGCCGCGATCGTCATATGAGTCCACTCAGTCATGACTAAAACAATGACTCCTAAAAAGATGGCTGTTGCAAAACTTGCCTGCCAAGACTCCATACCCACACCCTTGAGGTAAATTACCTCAGTATTCTAGGGTGAAACTGATTAGGCCAATGGTTATCCCCATCTCTCCACTCCCGCAGAACTTTCTAGCAAAAGCGCAGGCAGACAATCCGTCAAATCCAGCAAGCAAGACAATCTAGGTCAGTTAAGTCATCAATCTAGGCCAGTTCAGTCAATCTAGACCAGTTCAGTCAATCTAGGCAAGTCAACGGTATACTGCCTCCAGGGGTAGAATTAACCATGGATTCAGCAGATTTACGAAGATAGGATCCCAATTCATCCGGGAAAATTAAGAATGCGCGGGTAAAGATCCCATTAACTATCAGCTTGCTGTGGCACCGAGTTATGAAAATTGAGCAATGTCAATGGACACAACACAATGGATGGCATCTGCATGCACCGGGTAAACTAGCAGAGCAGGCTCAACTCCTTTTGGTATTTGGAAATTTGCAGGATCACGCTAATCTTCTCAACGATTTGCAAGCGATTTATCCGAATGCCTATTGTTTGGGGTGTTCAACCGCTGGGGAAATCTACGACACCCAGGTTACAGATAATGCTCTCGTCATCACCGCGATCGCCTTTGAAGCCACCCAGGTCAAAAGTTTCAAAATTCATCTCGACCCGGATGACAATAGTTTTCAGGCAGGCGATCGCTTAGGTAGCCAACTCGACACAGAAGGACTGGCCCATCTCTTTGTTCTCTCCGATGGTCTACAGGTCAATGGCAGTGACCTCGTCCGGGGCTTGTCGCAGCACTTACCCATCGGAGTTGCCGTCACGGGAGGCTTATCCGCCGATGGGGCCAACTTCCGCCAAACTTGGGTCATGCTGAATCACGAAATCCAGCAAGGTATGGTAGCCGCGATCGGGCTCTACGGCGATCGCCTGAAGGTTGGATACGGTTCTCGGGGTGGGTTTACCCCCTTTGGCCCAGAACGAGTCATTACTCAGTCAGACGGGAATGTATTGTACAAACTCGATGATCAATCCGCTTTAGAACTCTATCGAAACTATCTCGGAGAACATGCAGAGAACCTACCGGCCAGCGGCTTACTGTTCCCCTTAAGTTTACAAATTACTAACCACAAATACCCCTTGGTGCGCACCCTCTTAGCCATCAACGAAGCCGATCAAAGCATGACCTTTGCGGGAGATGTTCCCCTGGGATCAACTGTGCGGCTGATGCAAGCCAGCTTTGCCAATCTCACCCATGCCGCCGTCCAAGCGGCAGAAGCTGCTCAGCAAGCCTTGGGGGAACCGCAACCGGAACTCGCCATTTTAATCAGTTGCGTCGGTCGCAAGCTACTGCTCAAACAACGCATTGAAGAAGAGGTTGAAGAGGTTCGGGAGGTTCTAGGCGAGAAGACTGTCTTAACAGGATTTTATTCCTATGGTGAGATTTGTCCCTGTGCCCTAGGGCTCCCAGCCGAGTTACATAATCAAACCATGACAATTACAACCTTTGCGGAAATTTAGCGGGACGATAGAATTCTTTCTCAAGCCATTCCTTTGAGCAACCCCTCAATGCTGGAGATCCATCGTTTACTGAAACGACAACTGAAACGGTACCTGGGTGATTTTGAAAATCTGCCAGAGGATGTCAAAGCCTTCGTCACCGCCGTCAATGATGCCTATTGGCAAGCAGAGGAAGATCGGACCCGATTGGAACGCACCCTGGCCATTAGCTCAGAAGAGCTATTGACAGCCAACAATGCCCTGAAAGGAGTTCTCCAGGATGTCGAGCAACAGGTTGCCGATCGCACCCAAGCGCTGACCCAAGCCAATGCCAATTTAGAAACCACCCTGAAGGAACTCCAAGCAACCCAACTACAACTCTTGCAACAGGAAAAGATGTCATCCCTGGGGCAGCTAGTTGCAGGGGTGGCCCATGAGATTAATAACCCTGTGAACTTTATCTCCAGCAATTTGCCCTACGTTGAGCAATACGCCAATGACTTCATCCGAATGCTTCAGATTTATCAGTTGCAGTATCCCCAGTCCAATCCTGTGATTGAGGCACTTTGTAGCGATATTCAATTGGACTTCTTGATGACCGACTTGCGAAAAATTTTGGCCTCCATGCGAGTGGGGACCGAGCGCATTCAAGAAATTGTCCTCTCCCTACGCAATTTTTCCCGCTTGGACGAAGCTGAAATGAAGCCGGTCTACCTCCAGGAAGGGTTAGATAGTACCTTAATGATTTTGAGTAGCCGCTTGAAATCCTCGGATTTGCGAACACCCATTTCCGTCATTCAGCACCATCCTGATCTTCCACAAATTCACTGCTATGCAGGTCAACTTAACCAAGTGTTTATGAATTTGCTGGGTAACGCGATCGATGCGCTAGAAGAAGCCCCCAAATTTAACCGATCGTTCAATACTGTCTCTACGGGTCAGGGAATAGGCCAAGCACTGTCCAGCGTGGGCCAAGCCAATGCACCTCTGATGGCTCGCGACGGTGCAGACACTGAAGTTCCTGAGCCAACCTACTCCGATCCCACTCTCACCTGGTTACATCAATGGCTCCAACAGGAACAAAGCAAGCCGACCATTTGGATCCGCACTGAGCTCATTGAATCAGATTGGGTGCAAGTGCAAATTATTGATAATGGCACTGGGATTCCGGCCAAGATTCAGCAGCACCTATTTGATCCATTTTTCACCACCAAGCCGATCGGCAAAGGTACGGGTTTAGGGCTGTCGATCAGCTATTCCATTGTCACCGATCGCCATGGTGGCCATCTCACCTACCATTCTTTACCGGGACAGGGCACAATGTTTACGGTCAAAATTCCTATGCATCAACCGAGCCCCGCCTCTCGAAATCTTCTAGATTCTCTCAACGCCTCAGAGCTTAATTTCGAGACAGCCGTTGAGAAGCTGTAACAAAATGCAGGTGTAACAAGATACAGATACCGCTTCCACCCCCTAGCCCCAGTAACATACCCAACCTAGGCGCATATTCGACCCAGACGCATATTCGACCCAGGCATACAGTCATTTAGGCCCATACCTGCTCCAAGCATCCAGCCCTACTGAAGTTCTACGCAAAAATTCTACTCAGAAGTTCTACTCAGCGTGGGCATGTGGAATAAGCCTGTACAGGGAAAGTAGCCAACAAGACTTTCAATCTAATCACAGCTGTTTCCCTGAGAAGCTTCCTGAGTAAAGTTTTGTGTATCCAGTTTATGCATCAAACGATCTGCATTAAACCATCTGCATCAAACTATTTACACCAAACTATCCACACCAAACTATCTACACCAAACTGTCTCCCTTGAGCTTGGCAAGTGCTATGGGTACCCCCCCACCTGCTCAGCGAATGATGACAGCGGTACCGCTAATCTTCATGATCTTCAAAGGGATCGCTGAGTTCTTTGGAAGGGGGGCCAAATGCTGTATAGATGGCGTATCCTGTCAACCCGATCAGGGCTGCACAAAGCGAAATGTTAAGAGCCATTGCAGGTTCCATAGTGACCCTAAGATTATGAGTGTCTTTCCCTTATAATGTAACGCAGACTTAACAAGTTCTGTCGAGACAATCTCAGTAGAAAAGCACAGTAGGAAAGCTATGGCACAGCGGACTCGGTTGGGAGACATCCTTAGACCCCTCAACTCTGAATACGGTAAAGTCGTTCCCGGTTGGGGCACCACGCCTGTTATGGGTGTTTTTATGGCTCTGTTCTTGGTCTTTTTGCTTATCATTCTGCAAATTTACAACTCTTCGCTCCTGCTGAATGATGTCTCCGTAGACTGGAGAAGTTTAGGTCAGTAGTTCAGCCGAGGTGACGATCGAAGCTTGCGAAGGATTCAGGGCGCAAACGTTTACGATCGTCCCACATCGCAGAACCCTATAGCAGGATTTGTATTGGCGGCTTTGTTTTTGAGGAGCGCAATGACTCCGAAACAAGAGCCGTTTTTTCGTGGGGTGTTTTTTCAGATTGCGTAGAGTATAGGATGGGATGTACTCTGAATCCTGACCAGAGCCGGAGGTAACTGCATGAACGTATTTGGTATTGGCTTACCGGAAATGGTGCTGATTTTTGTGTTAGCACTGCTCGTCTTTGGCCCAAAAAAATTGCCGGAAATCGGCAAAACCTTGGGCAAAACCCTGCGAGGGTTTCAGGATGCGTCTAAGGAATTTGAGAACGAATTTAAAAAAGCATCTGAGCAAGTGGAGCAAGCCGTAAACGCTCCCATGAAGGCAACCTTAGAAGATAAGCCCAGCCTCTCGCCCGCCAGTGACGTTACAGATGCCACAGTCATTGAGACGAGTGCAGATGCAGCGACCAGTCCGGATGCCTCCAATCCGCAAGAAACTGCTGATGCTTCCAAGTCGGCTTAACGATCGTCCAGTTAATGATTGCTAGTGAGAGTCAATAATCACTAGTAATTAGTTACTAGTGATTACTAGTGATTGCTAGGAATTGCCAGTCAGTGATTGCCCATCAGGAATTGCCTAAGCTGCGGCCCAACGGGTTGAAACTCCAAGCCGTGATTTTCTCAACTAGTTCAGTTTTCAACTAGTTCAATTCCTTGACTCGTAATATTGACTCGTTTGTGCTGACTGATCGTGCTGACTGCGATGCGGCGTGAGGGGACTGACTGATAATGCGGGCTGATGATTTTACCTGGCCCTGCGGTTGCAATCTTTCCTCATTTTTTGTTGCTTTTCGTTACGATTAGTAGTGGATTGTCCTCTTAGTCTAATATCCGGCGCTTGTCATGTCCGATGCAGCTAAGGCTCCCCCATCCCCCATCATCCCTCAATTGATCGTGGGGTTGGGGAATCCTGGAGCCAAGTATGAAAATACTCGTCACAATATTGGGTTCACCGTTCTGGATGAACTGGCTCGATCGTGGCAGATTTCCCTAGCAGAACAAAAGAAATTTCAAGGCTGGTTTGGCGAAGGCACGATCGCATGCCGGAAGGTGCGGTTGCTCAAGCCTTCCACCTATATGAACAACTCAGGACAGGCCATTCGAGCCGTCGTGGACTGGTACAAGCTGGATCCAGAGGCTGTCTTGGTGGTCTACGATGACATGGATTTGCCTGTGGGTAAGTTGCGGATGCGACTGTCTGGTTCCGCCGGGGGACAAAATGGCATGAAATCTGCGATCGCCCATCTCGGCACACAAAAATTTCCCCGCCTCCGAGTGGGCATTGGCAGCAAGAGTCAAGACGCGGTATCCCATGTGTTGGGCAGTTTTGCGCCTGGGGAAAAAGTGATTATGCAAGAAGTGGTGCGGCTGTCCAGTGATGCGATCGCAGCCAGTCTGCGGGAAGGGGTTGAAAAAGCTATGAACCTCTATAACAATCGAGTAATAGAAGCCAGTGTTGCCTAACGTTTTGCTCACAGTTTAAAAATTACATGGCCCGTAAGCGTCTTCCCCAAACCACCGCCCATGTACGAATTGTTCGCCAATCTTGGCAGGCAGGCCAGATTGAAGGCGAAGTTCGGGCCAATCAGTATGAATGGTCCTTTGCTTGGAACTTTCGCCAGGGAGAATTGCTGATTGAGCCATCCTTGGGACGGGCATTGATTCGGGAACCCCTAGGCCGTTTTCTAGAAGCCAAGGACTATCAACTGGAACCGGGCGGTGACTACTCGTTTACGATTCGGGCGGAGTTGTAGCCGGTGGGTTGCTTTCCAGAGACTTTAAATAGCGCTCCACCAGGATAATCGCGACCAGATCATCGATCGGCCGGGGGGGAGTTCGCATCCCCTGGGGAATCAGCTTTTGTAATCCTTGGGGGGGGTGCAGTTGCCAATAGCGATCGCGGGCCTCTAGGCTGCTAAAGCGTTCATCCACCCGTTGCACCGGAATTTCGGGCAAAGCTCCTTGAAATTGTTTCTGCCAAGCCTTTGAACCCGTTTGATCTCCCAAAACAATCAAACGCACTGGGTAATGCTGGCACAGGGTTTCCACCACGGTAAGGGCTTGATCCACAGCAATGACTTCATGCACTGGAGGATGGCCGTGATCATCCACGATCGCCACCCCACATTTATCCCGTCCGGGATCAAACCCTAAGTAGTACATATTGCCTCGCGCCTCTCCATCACTAGTTCTGCGGCTGGCCGTGCGGGTCACAGCCCTAACGACTAGTTTGCAGCACCGTTTGTCCATTCTGAACTGCAATCAATTCTAGACGCATCGGCCCCGCCGTATAGGTGACATCCCCCGCGATCGCGCGAATTTCAATCGAACTATCGTACTGCCGGAGTCCATCAATAAACTGAATCAGCGCCTGAATCCGACTGACCTGCACATTATCGGAGAGCAATCCAGCTCGCTTCGCCCGGAAAATCGAAGCCGCCACGAGTTTGTTAATACGATCTTGAATCTCTGTGACAGTCATCTTGGACGGATCCAGAGAAGTGGTGGCCAGGACATCCCCAGGCCGATAAATCACTTCATTACGCACCACATCGGCAAACACCGTTACCTCTGTTTTTTCGCCCAATAGGTAATTCGCCGCCGCCAAAATTCGCACAAAGTAGTCCCGGCCATCGCTGATCTGGCGAGCTAACTGATCCACTTCCGATCGGGTAATCCGCAAAATTTGACCATTGCCATCGACCCCCGGTTGCAGTGCGCCCTGTGCCACTCGATTGGCTTCCCGCAGGAGTGCATCCACCGCCTGGTTGGAGGCTTGGGGATTGGTAATGCGCACCACCCCTGACGCCAGCACTTGGTTCCGCAAAATCGCCGGGGTGCCCAATCGCAGACGCTGAGCTTCCTGTTCCAGTTTCTCCACTTCACGGGCCAGCGCAACCTGCTGATTTTCCAAAGCCCGTAGCCGTTCTTCCCGTTGGGTAATGACGGTATCTCGGGCTGCAATGTCCCGATCGCGCTGTTGAATGATTTTGCTGCGTTCTTCAATTTCTTGATCTCGGGCAGCAATTTGGGCTTTGACTTCATCCCGCTGGGCGGCTAACTGTTTTTGCTCAGCTTCTAGTTCCAGAATTTCGGATTTTAGCGCGAGAGCTTGCTGGGAAACCGAGAGTAACTGTGCCTGCACGACATTGCGTTGCTGTTCGACCTGCGCCCGTCGGGCTTCGGTGGCCCGTTGCAGGGCAGCGGCATCCTTGAGGGAGTTTTTGACCCGATCGAGCTGCGCCTGCACCTTGCCCCGCTCCACTTGGGACTTATTCAACTCCGCCTCAACATTTTCTTTTTGCTCGGCGGTCTTACCCAGTTCAGCCTTCGCTTGATCCAAATCGGTACTCGCTCGCCGTAATCGCCGCTGAATCACCTCAAAGTTGAGAATCATGTCGCGAAATTGCCGATTAGCCAGCAGTAAAATGCCCAGCGTGGACGCTGAGATCAAAATCCCGGTCAAAATAGTGACAACGACAGCCGTCTTCTTAGGGCGGAGATTAAACAAGCTCAGACGCGCTTTGCCCACTCGGGTTCCAATGCGATCGCCCAGCGTGGCAATGACACCCCCTAAGATCAACACCGCCAAAATCAGGATATACCCGCTAGACATTACAACTCCACCACACCTGCCGCTGGACTAAAGGTTTCCAAACGGCTCCTACCAAAAACTATAGCCAGTCTAAAGCCTATTGACCGTTCTAACAGGACTGTTCTGACAGGACTGTTCCCCAGGGAACCTTAGGGCAGTGGGATTCTCCCGCAGAACTGGATCCGGTGGATCAGCACGTCGGAACTGGACTATTGGGAACTGGACTATTAGGAACTAGACTGTTTGGAACTGGGATTCTAGGTGAATTGCTGACTAAGCATGACGGGATTATGAACCGTGATTTTCTTTTTGTGAATAGAAATCATTTCATCCTGCCGCAGATCCCCAAGTAAGCGAGTCACTGTGACGCGAGTGGATCCAATAGCTTCCGCGATCGCCTGGTGGGAGAGCTTGAGATCGATCGTGATCCCGTTTTGTCCCGGCACCCCAAAGTCCCGGCATAGGATCAGCAAAAAACTCACCAACCGAGATCCCATATCCCGGTGAGCCAAGGTTTCGATCATCATCTCCGTTTGCAGAATCCGGGATGACAGCCCCTTGAGCATCCACATGGACAGATCAGGATTTTCCTTCAGGGCCTTTTCTACCTGTTCGATCGGTACCGAAAGCAGTTCCACCGGCGTAAACGCCACCGCGTGGTAGAAGCGATCGGCTTTTTGTCCCGTAATCAGCGATAGGACTCCAAATACACTGTTTTCCCGCAACAGCGCGACAGTGATTTCTTCCCCCGCTTCATAGACCCGAGATAACTTAACAGCCCCTTTCTGGAGAAAATAAACCCGTTCAGCAGGATCACCCGGAAAGAAGATTGTCTTACCCCGCTCGAAGGTTTCCACCATCGGCGGATAAGCGTTTCCACCCATTTGGCGGAACATTGATGCGAGCGACTTGTCTGGGCTTATTACCATCTTCCCCGTTCCTAACGCCGTTCTACGGAAAGGCCAGTAGAGTTAGCTAACTACACAATCAAGGGGTCAACGTTCAAGAGATCCGCTAAGAGATTAATTCCGATGAGAATCGTTTCTGTAAGATTCACTCTGTGAGCAATTGTTGACTTGAGACCAATAAAACCTACCGATCGAGGAGTTTTTGTAGCAAGAAATACACTCCACTACGCTTTCTACTAAGCTTATGGGCAATTTAGCTGAGCCGGAGTCTTCAACGTTGAGTTTTATTGAATTAGCACAGGTCTAAGTTCGCTCTGAGTTGAATCATCTGAGTTGAATCAGGAGGCTGCACCTAAACTGATCACAATCCATCCAACCAGGTTCATCTAGTGCAATGTAAAGATAGTGCAATGTATAAGGTGGACGAACGATGGCGAAAACCTGTGCTAATTCGCACGGGGTATTCCGGTCACCATTACCTTGATCACACTGAATCCTGATCACACTGAGGCACTCTGATCACACTGAGATTGTCAATATCTTACTCCCAAGTTTTGGCCCCTGCACAATTTTGTCCAGTTAGCGCATCCCCACCCAAGACCGGGCTTTGGGCACTTTAGGCCGCAACGATCGCGGTGCACGACCGCAATGGCCGGAAATCTCCCTAGGGTCGCCTATTCCATGGCTGACCATCTTTGAGTATTCTCATAAATGCTCTCAACGTACATGGCTATGCTGAATCTGAGTGGAAAAAACGCCCTGGTCACAGGAATTGCTAACGATAAGTCGATCGCCTGGGGCATCGCCCAGCAACTCCATAGGGCCGGAGCCAACATTGGGGTCACCTATCTGCCGGATGACAGCGGCAAGTTTGAGAAAAAGGTGCGGGATCTGACCGAGCCGTTGAATCCCAGTTTGTTTGTGCCCTGTAATGTCCAGAGCGATGAGCAAGTTCAAGCTACCTTTGATGCGGTGAAGGAAGCTTGGGGACGGCTAGATATTCTGATTCACTGTCTGGCCTTTGCCAATAAAGAAGAATTGAAAGGCAACTTTAGCGCCACCAGTCGGGAAGGCTTCAAGTTGGCCCTGGATGTCAGTGCTTATTCATTGATTCAGATGGCGGGGGCGGCTAAACCCTTGATGACCGAGGGCGGCAGTATTGTCACCCTGACCTACTACGGTGGTGTGAAGGTCATTCCGAACTACAACGTTATGGGCACGGCCAAGGCAGCCTTGGAAATGAATGTGCGGTATCTGGCCCATGAACTCGGCTCCCAGGGCGTTCGAGTCAATGCCATTTCCGCTGGCCCCATCCGCACCCTGGCCTCCTCTGCGGTGGGTGGGATCCGCGACATGATTAAGCATGTGGAAGAGGTGGCTCCCCTGCGGCGCACCGTCACCCAGTTGGAAGTGGGTAATACGGCGGCATTCCTGAGCAGTGACCTCTCCAGCGGGATTACAGGTCAGGTGATCTATGTGGATTCCGGGTACGAAATCATGGGGATGACCGACAGCCGCGTCGAGTCCTAACCCACCCCTGATTAAGTTCTCATGCAGGTTAAATCCCCGTCAGGAAAGGCTCGATCGCCAGTTCCACGTCGGGGAAGGCTAAGAGCCGAATGGGGCCTTGGGAGAGGGTGGTCATTGACCGATAATCCTCTCCTTGCGGGTCTCGATAAATTCTGACTTGGCGAGCTGCCAGGTGAATGACCCAATAGTCGGGAATCCCGGCTTGGGCATAGAGTTGTCGTTTGATGCCAGTATCTTTTTTCCAGCTGGTATTCGCGTATTCAATCAGGAGGAAAATTTCCTCTGGATAGGGATGGCGCTGGGTTCGATAGAGCGATCGCTGGGGCAGGACGACCGCAATATCCGGCTGGGGTTCGGAATTTTGTAACGGTAAAGTAATGGGTTTTGTTTCACGAATTAAGGCAAGATCGCCCAGTTTCGATCGAAGATAATCGGCGGTATCGGTACACCCTTGGGCATGATCGGGACTTTCGGGTGACATCTCAACAACGGCTCCGTTCAACAGTTCAACCGATCGATCGGCTAGCAGCCCCACTTGGATCATGTGGTGATAGTCGGCGATCGTCCAGTGCGCCAGGGTTACAGTCATCGCATTTCCCAGGAAATCAATCTGTTGCAAATTCCTACGGTTGCTCCTGTCTTAATCTTAGCTAACTCCCTAAATTTCACGGGATAATGGAACCCTCACACCCTTAGATTTGCAATATTTGAGTGGAATTTGGCTATGCAGACCACCGATCGTCCGACTGTTCCTGCTGTGTTCCCCAGCGATCGCACCGCGACCGTTCACCGCAAAACCGGTGAGACGGATGTGACGGTGACCATTTGCTTGGACGGGACGGGACAATGCAACGTCAACACCGGGATTCCCTTCCTAGACCACATGCTGCACCAAATTTCCTCCCATGGATTGTTTGACCTAGACATTCAGGCCACCGGTGACCTCCACATCGACGACCACCACACCAACGAAGATGTGGGCATTACCCTCGGGATGGCGCTGGCTAAAGCCTTGGGCGATCGCAAGGGCATCGTGCGCTTTGGGCATTTCCTAGCGCCCTTGGATGAATCGCTGGTACAGGTGGCCCTGGACTTTTCGGGACGGCCCCATTTGGCCTATGGCCTCGACATTCCCACCCAGCGCGTGGGCACCTATGACACCCAACTGGTACGGGAGTTTTTTGTCGCGATCGTCAACCATGCCCAGATGACGCTACACATTCGCCAACTGGACGGCTTGAACTCCCACCACATCATTGAAGCGACCTTTAAAGCCTTTGCCCGAGCCATGCGCATGGCCACAGAGGTCGATCCCCGCCGCGCCCACGAAATTCCGAGCTCAAAGGGTGTTCTATAAAACTTCAGGAACTTTGTCCTATCGTTGAAAATCTTCAGATAAAGAGTCTCTGTGTTACTATCTGTGATGTTTGAGGAGACCTGTATGGAGACTGATGCCAATTCCGTTGGTGCTGACATTGGATTCTGTATTCAGGACTGAGAAGGGTGGACTGAGTAAGTCATCTACCCTCAGTCTGAATCTCTTTCTCTCGCAGTCTTGATTGTATCCATGGCAAAGGCTAGGAGTTGCACAGTCACGAATGTGGTGGTAGAGGAGTAACGAGAGTGACAAAGCGACCTGAAGACTGTTCGGGGTTCTCGCTCCAGAGAATTCAACCGACACCGATTCGTATTGGTGTGATTGGCATTGGCAATATGGGCCAGCATCACACTCGAGTCTTGAGCCTGCTGAAGGATGTGAAACTCGTTGGGGTTTCCGATGTGAATGTCGAGTTGGGCTTAGAAACTGCTAGCCGCTATCAGACTCGATTTTTTGAGGACTATCACAACTTATTAGAGCATGTGGATGCGGTCTGCATTGCCGTTCCCACTCGCCTCCATCACGCGGTCGGCATGGCTGCGCTGAAGGCGGGGGTGCATGTGCTGATCGAAAAGCCGATCGCGGCCACGATCGCTGAAGCGGAGTCCTTGGTCAATGCCGCTGCGGAGAATGAATGCATTCTGCAAGTCGGTCACATTGAACGCTTTAATCCCGTCTTTCAAGAGTTAAGTAATGTCTTGAAAACGGAAAATCTCCTGGCGTTGGAAGCCCACCGCATGAGTCCCTACAGCGATCGTGCCAATGATGTGTCGGTCGTGTTGGATTTGATGATCCATGATATCGATCTGATGCTGGAACTGGCGGCTTCTCCCGTGGTGCGTCTGACCGCCAGCGGTAGTCGCGGCAGCCAAAACTCCAAGTACCTCGACTATGTGACTGCAACCTTGGGCTTTGCCAACGGCATTGTGGCAACTTTGACCGCTAGCAAGGTGACCCATCGCAAGATTCGTCGCATTTCTGCCCATTGCCAGCGATCGCTGACGGAAGCCGATTTCCTAAATCACGAAATTAAAATCCACCGCCAAGCCCACGCCTATAATTCTTCCAGCTTTGGCAAGTCGTTCTACCGCCAGGATGGCATTGTAGAGCAGGTGGCGATCGGGCGGACGGAGCCGTTGTACGCAGAACTAGAACATTTTGCGGCCTGTGTGCGGGGTGGCCTATCGCCCTCCGTCGGCGGCGAACAAGCCCTAAAAGCCCTGCGGTTGGCTAGCTTGATTGAACAAATGGCCATGGACGGCCAAGTTTGGCAACCTTCAGAATTGGCGGGAACGATCGAGACTCCAGTCATGTCAATCTAACTGCAACAGATGGAATCAATGCACGGCTTGGAGCAACCTTGCTCTAAGCTAAGGGGGGAGTTATTGATGAGCTCCCCCCCTTTTTCTTTGCCCAGTTCTGCGTTTTCCGTTGGTGAGTTCTGTTACCGAGTCCTATTGAAAACATGCCCGTTGCGCTAGAAACTCCGCGTTTAATTGTCCGCCTAGCCTGTCAAAAAGATGTCCCGCAAATTCTCCAGTATCTCCGGGATAACGATGCCTTCCATCATCCTTTTACCCCGTTACCCCCAGAAGGCTGGCTGACAAGGGATTTTTGGCGGGGACAAGTGGCTCGCAATTTTAAGCATTATCAACAGGGGCAGGCGCTACGTCTTTTTCTCTTCGATCGACAGTCACCGGGCGTTGTCATTGGCATGGCCAACTTCACCCAATTTATGGGCTATCCGTTTTATGCCTGTAACTTGGGCTATGGGCTCGCGGAGAAGAAGCAAGGACAGGGGCTAATGCAGGAAGCGTTACAAGCCGCGATCGACCATGTGTTTTGCACCATGAATTACCATCGCATTCAGGCTAGTTACATGCCTCGCAATCAGCGCAGTGGCAATTTATTAAAGCGGTTGGGATTTGTGATTGAAGGCGAAGCTAAAAATTACTTATTAATTAACGGTGTTTGGGAAGATCATATTCTGGTGAGTTTAACCAATCCCCATTGGCAACTAAAGGATCATTAGAAAACTCAGGAAGGTCGATCGGGTGGATATACGATTATTTACACCAAAGGATGCAGAACAAATCGCCCAACTTTTTCATGACACGGTGCGCACCGTGAATCGCCCAGATTACTCACTGGAACAGGTCCAGGCGTGGGCCCCGGAGAATCTACAGTTCAGGAATTGGGCGGAGGTTTGCGCCGATCGCTTTACCTATGTAGCAGATGACAAGGGTGTGATTGCAGGATTTGGGGAATTAGAACCTAACGGTCACATTGATTGCTTTTACTGCCATCGGGATTATCAACGCTGTGGTGTGGGCAGACAACTTTATCAGGCGATCGAGCGTAAAGCTTTAGAGTTATCACTGCCTAGACTGTTTGTAGAATCTAGTATTACAGCAAAATTATTTTTTGAAGCAATGGGTTTTTCTACCATTTGCCAACAGCAAGTGAGTTCCCGAGGTGAAATATTTGTAAACTATAGAATGGAAAAAGTTTTAAGCAATGTACTCTCCGATTCCTAAGTTAATTGATCATAGGTTAGATAATCTTGCGGAATTACGATCGATGTAAATGGCTAAATTCTTGGATAGTTACGTACGTTTTTAGATTTTATTTTTAGATCTCATTTTTGGATCTCATGGTTTCTATTCCCCCGACCAGCAAATCTATGATATCTTCTCCCTCCCCTATCGCTGCATCTCCCACGATCGTGGCCATCGCAACGGCGATCGTGCCGGAACAGGGCAGCGTCGGCATTATTCGGATGTCCGGGAGTGAGGCAGTGGCGATCGCGCGGCAGATCTTCCACACACCCGGTCAGCAGGTATGGGAAAGCCATCGCATCCTCTACGGCTTTGTGAAAGATCCAGCAACACAGACAACAATCGATGAAGCATTGCTATTGGTCATGCTGTCTCCGCGATCGTATACCAAGGAAGATGTGGTCGAGTTCCACTGCCATGGGGGCATTATTGCCGTACAGCAGGTGTTACAAGTCTGTATTGCCCAGGGTGCGCGGCTGGCCCAACCGGGAGAGTTTACGCTGCGGGCCTTTTTGAATGGACGGATTGATTTGACGCAGGCGGAAAGCATTTCGGATTTAGTCGGTGCCCGATCGCCCCAGGCAGCGGCAACGGCCCTGGCGGGCATCCAAGGCAAGCTGGCGCAACCGATTCGTAATCTACGCACCACTTGTTTGGATATTCTGGCGGAGGTGGAAGCCAGAATCGATTTTGAAGATGATTTGCCGCCCTTGGATGAAGCACAGGTGGTGGCTAGCGTTGCCCAAGTGGTGGCTGATGTGAATCGCATTCTAGCGACTGCCGATCGGGGGGAACTGCTGCGGACGGGTTTGAAGGTGGCGATCGTGGGTCGGCCCAATGTGGGAAAATCCAGTTTGCTCAACGCTTGGAGTCGCAGCGATCGGGCGATTGTCACCGAACTACCGGGGACGACGCGGGATGTGGTGGAGTCGCAGTTGGTTGTGGGGGGCATTCCCATTCAGGTCTTGGATACGGCGGGCATTCGAGAAACGGAGGATTTAGTCGAAAGCATTGGAGTAGAGAGATCGCGGCAAGCAGCCCAGTCCGCTGATTTGGTCTTATTCACGATCGCGGCGGATCAAGGGTGGACTGCTGGGGAGAGGGAAATTTATCAACAGGTGAGTGATAAACCGTTGATTGTGATCGTCAATAAAGTCGATTTAGTTGACCCAGCAATGACGATTGCGGAAATTACAACACAATTAACGCTACCGGAAACACGAATTGTTACGACAGCAGCGGCTAGCAATCAAGGCATTGAGGCGTTAGAGCAGGCGATTTTGCAAGCAGTGCAGGCAGGAGAAACCCAAGCCGCAAACTTGGATTTAGCGATTAATCAACGGCAGGCAGCGGCGTTAACCCGTGCGAAGGTGGCATTGGAGCAGGTGGAGGCAACGATCTCGCAACAGTTACCACTGGATTTTTGGACGATCGATCTGCGGGGGGCGATCGCGGCGTTGGGAGAGATTTTGGGTGAGGATGTGACGGAATCCGTTCTCGATCGTATTTTTAGTCGGTTCTGTATTGGGAAATAACTGGATTGGGAAATAACCGGCGATTAATTCAGCTAATTCAGCAAGCGATCGACCTCAACCGCAATCTCTGGAAATGCAAGTGGTGTAACAGTTCCAGTGGTTAGTATCGTGTGTTGTTGGTAGCGATCACCCTGGGGTTGGCGCAGAAGATGGAACCGCCGATCGGCCAAATCAATGACCCAATATTCCGGAATAGCAGCTTGGGCATAGAGCGCTGCTTTCAAGGTCAGATCGGTTTGTAGACTGCTGTTCGCCACTTCAATCAACCAGAAAATATCATTGGGGTTGGGATGGCGATCGTTGTACTGCATACCAGGCCGTTGCACAATCGCGATATCGGGCTCGGGTTCGGAAGTTGCCAAGGTAATTGGGCCGTTAAACCGCACGTAGGCCCGATCGCGCAATAGTTCCCGCAAATAATCCGCGCTCAAATTGGCTGTGTTGTAATGAATTGGTTTTTCAGGCGTCATTTCAACAATATCTCCAGCCAACAGTTCAACGCGCCGATCGCGAAGAATTCCCGCGTCAATCATGCAGTGGTAGTCATTAACCGACCATTTGGCCAGGGTGTGTATGGGCATTAGCGTAAAGGGATTAGAGTAGAGGAACTAGCGTTAAAATCAGAGACGGTTTAAGAGGCGATCGACCTCAATCGTAATCTCTGGAAATGCAAGCGGTATGAGAGTTCCAGTGGTCAGAATGGTTTGCTGTTGGTAGCGATCACCCTGGGGTTGGCGCAGAAGATGGAGCCGCCGATCGGCCAAATCAATGACCCAATATTCCGGAATAGCAGCTTGGGCGTAGAGCGCTGCTTTCAAGGTCAGATCGGTTTGTAGACTGCTGTTCGCCACTTCAATCAACCAGAAAATATCTTCTGCACCAGGATGGCGATCTTCGTACCCTATATCGGAAATTTGAACGATCGCGACATCAGGTTCCGGCTCGGAGTTTGCCAAGGTAATGGGGCCATTGAACCGAACATCGGCTAGTCCTTGGAGTAAGATCGCTAGGTATTGGCTGGTGCGTCGGGCTCGGCTGTAGTGAATCGGTTTTTCGGGCGTCATTTCAATAATGTCTCCAGCCAACAGTTCAACGCGCCGATCGTGAAGAATCCCCGCGTCAATCATGTGGTGATAGTCATCAACAGACCATTTGGCCAGGGTGTGCATAGGCTAAACCCTACAACAGTAAATCCACAACGCATAAACTTCTATATGCATTGTAAAAGAAGAGCGAGGGGGATCGGATCGGTAGCAGTGATAAAGCAATTTGGCCTTACTCGGGTAAGAAGTCTAAATCGATTACCTGAGTCAACTCATAGGGGCCAATTTCGGGAAACGTTGCATCAGGCAAATTGGTTTCCTGAATGGCTAAATCTCGCCCAATTTCATAGGCTTCAGCCATGGCTTCCAGCACGTAAGGTTGGAGACTGGGGTTTTCTTTCAAAAGCTTACCAATCCGGCGGCGCTGTTCTCGTAAGGTTGCTCGCCAGCTATTGCTTCGATTTGCTGGCTGATATTGCCACTTTAATAAATGCCCCAATAGCACCGCTAACCAATTTCCCAACTCTTGGCGTTCCCGTCTACCCAAACTTTCAAGTTCCTCTACCAAATTTTCGATATCTAATTCTGCCCAATTCCCCGATCGAAGGGCATTCACCATTTCCTGAGTCCACGCATAAAAATCCCGATTGTACAGCGGTTGCTGGGTCTCCGAAGGATGGGATACGAGATTGTGAGATACCGGGGTCATAACAACTTACCTCAAGAATTAGCCCCTATCCTTGGAGTCTATCACGGCCAAACAAAAGGGTGAGCCGTAGCCCACCCTAAACTAAATCTCAATCAATCCCAAGTGAAACGAAGTCAATTGGACTACACAGCAGCAGCCACTTGCTTCAGTTCACCCTTGGAGTACTTGCGAGCGTACTCTTCCAAGCTGATTTGCTGGATCTTGCTAGCTTGGCCAGCGCACCAGAACTGCTGGTAACGATCGGCACAAACTTTCTGCATGTACTTGATGGAAGGCTTCAGGAAGTGACGGGGGTCAAACTCGCTGGGCTTCGCCATCAAAGCTTCCCGAACCGCAGCCGTAATGGCCAAACGGTTGTCGGTGTCGATGTTCACCTTACGAACACCGGACTTAATCCCCTTTTGAATTTCTTCAACGGGAACCCCGTAGGTTTCAGGAATTTCGCCACCGTACTGGTTGATCAGCGCAATCAAATCTTCGGGAACCGAAGAAGATCCGTGCATCACCAAGTGGGTGTTGGGCAGACGACGGTGGATTTCTTCGATGCGGCTGATCGCCAGGATTTCGCCGGTGGGCTTACGGGTGAACTTGTAAGCACCGTGGCTGGTTCCGATCGCCACTGCCAGCGCGTCCACTTGGGTCGCTTCCACGAAAGCCACGGCTTCATCGGGATCGGTCAGCAGTTGGGAGTGATCCAACTTGCCTTCAAACCCGTGACCATCTTCAGCTTCGCCCATGCCGGTTTCCAGAGAACCCAAGCAACCCAGTTCACCCTCAACGGATGCCCCGATCGCGTGAGCCACTTTCACCACTTCACTGGTCACAGCCACGTTGTAGTCAAAGCTTGCGGGGGTCTTAGCATCAGCTTCCAAGGACCCGTCCATCATGACGCTGGTGAAGTTGTTCTTCAGCGCAGAGTAGCAAGTTGCAGGCTCGTTCCCATGGTCTTGGTGCATCACGATGGGGATGTGGGGATAGGTTTCCACCGCCGCCAAGATCAGGTGGCGCAGGAAGTTCTCACCCGCATAGTTGCGCGCACCGCGAGAAGCTTGCAGGATCACGGGGCTGTCCGTTTCGTTAGCAGCCTGCATGATTGCCTGGATCTGCTCCATGTTGTTGACGTTGAATGCAGGAATGCCGTAGCCATTCTCTGCTGCGTGATCGAGCAGCAGTCGCATAGGTACGAGCGCCATAAGAGTCCTCCTGGGATATGGTCAGCGAGTTTCAGATACTTGATCCTGAGAATAATCTTAAGACAAGTCTGTCCCCTGGCACAGGTCGATCTCGATGATTCTTGGACCTAAATAGGTAAAAATCTCTATCAAATTTTCTATTTCTCTGAAAAGTTATGATAAGTGGACATTATCTGTGGAGGATTCTGGTGGGAATTCCGGTGGGTTTGGTTGAATTCCAGAGGATTGCTCCCGCACCCATTGCACCAGGATAGGAAAAAAGGCTTGAAAATCCGCTTCCAAGGCCGGGTAATGATGCTGAAGTTCTTCGATCGCTTGGGCTAGGGGCGTTTCTCGCTTAAACCGTCGAGCAATGCGCCGTAGGGTGAGATCAACCCCTGCCAGATCGCGGTAGGAGTAGAGCCAGTCTTGATCCACCATCACCGGAACCGCCCGTTGCAACAATGGCGGCAGGATGGCTTGATGGGTCAACAGAATGTCGTAGGCCCGATCGACGAACTCCCGCAAACTTTCCTGGGAGTAGTCCGCCCAATGTTTGGACAAAAAATGGTCGTACAGCACATCAAGCATAATGCCTGCAAAGCGCCGGAATTTCGGGCTCATCCGCTGTTTACTCCGCCGCACGATCGCATGGGTATCGGTAAAGATGTCCACTTGCTGATGCAGGACAATCCCTTGGCGAATCGCAGGACTATACTGGGCTTCGCATAATCCTTTGCGAAAATCTCCCAGCAGATTGCCGATCATCGATTCCGGGGATCCATCTGAGAGGTGTAAATGGGCTAAATAATTCACCAACTTAACTCCTCGATCGTTCCCATCCTGCGTTGTCTTGGACGGGTTGTCTTGATCAAAGCGCTGCGATCGACTCCAAGGTTCCCAGCTTCCCGATTCCAGGGGCAGCAGCATTCCAGAGGTGTCGGTATCGCTAGCGCAAATAGGCCGTTCCAGTCTTATCAGTATGGATTTGCAGACTTTCCGTAGACTCCTGTTTCAAAATCATCAACGCCCGCTGTACCAATACCTCGGATCCTTTGACAATCACTAGATATTTGCCCGCATCCATTTGACTGCGGTAGGGCAAGGCATCCCCCGTTTTGGAAAATAATCCGGCACTACTGCCCATGAACAAGCTCCCCGTGAATCCTCCAAAGGCTCCCAATAGCCCACCCAGAATCACGTTCCCCACTTCGCCCGCCCAGGGAAATGTGTTGAGTTGCGTAGACAAGTTAAACCCAATCCCCCCCACAAAACCAAAGGGCACCATCCATAGGGCAGACCACTTGACCCGATTCCAGGCTTGTGCTCTGGGGTTAGCCAGCCCAAAGTCATCTGCGGTTTTATGGCCTTGACCAAGAATTGCCCGGTTGGTTGTTGGCACTTTTCCCGCCTGTAATGCAGCATCGGCGGCCTCCGCCAACTTTCGATCGCGTACCACTGCTACTAAGTAATTCATTGCACCATCCCCCACAACACCGTTTGCAAACCATTTCCTAGGGTAAAGGGCTGTAGGTACCCTTGACTAGCGCACCTCAAAAAAGCACATTCTTACACCAGCATCTTTAGGTCGCGCCCTGAATCGCCCCAACCTCTTCCACATTGCTAGACTGAGGGTGTCGATCGCTGGTAACCCCCCATGGCCATCGCAACTCAAAGAAGGCTGACATTAGAGGAATATCTGACCTATGACGATGGGACGGAGACTCGGTATGAGCTGGTGGATGGAGTACTCGTTGAAATGGAGACAGAAAGCACGATTAATACCCGAATAGCAGTGTTTCTGATTCAGACCTTCCTATTGCTGGGACTAGAGGTTGCCCTGCTGGGGATTAAGCAAAAAATCCAGGTAAATAGTCCCTATGCCTCAGCCCGTGACCCCGATCTAATTGTGCATTCAGAGGCTTCAGCACGGGCGATCGAAGGTCGGAAAGAATCCTGTTTGTTTCTCGGAGATCCTAATCCCTTGCTAGTAGTTGAAGGGGTTTCCCCTGGAAGCGAATCCAGTGATAACTATCAACGGGACTATGTGCAGAAAACGACTGAGTACGCCGCACGGGGTATCCCTGAATATTGGATTGTGGATCCCGATCGAGCTGTAGTGTCGATCAGGACGTTGACGGACGAGGCGTACCAGTTTCAACCATTTGAGGGCAATTCCTCGATCGCCTCTCCTTCCTTCCCCAACTTGCAGGTAACCGCAGCGCAGGTGCTGCAAGCGGGGAGAAACGGGTAGAGGGGACGGGGAAGCACTGGGAAGAGCGCTAGAATAGACTCTGCTTTGTGGATCAGTTGTTTTGATCCACTCCACTAGAGGACGCTATTCAGAATTTATGCTGCCACGTGAGGATTTGCTCAAAGGGGTTGAGAACCGTGAAACCGTTGCCCAAGTCATCGATCGGGCCGAACAGGCCATCAAAACTTGGGAAGTGGTGCAGACTGACTTTTTAGCCCCTCCCGAACTGGCAGAAGTTCAACAAATTTTCAGCCGCTTAACGGATATTCATCTGCTGACCTGGGGGGGCTATCCCCAAGCCGAACGGCAACGGGTTGCGATCGCGCGATCGGAAATTCCTCTGGATCAAGACACCACTGTTGAGCTAACGGCCTTGGAAATTGCTGGCAACTTCCTGTTTGATACCGCCACCCACCGGGACTTTTTGGGGGCTTTGCTGGGAACCGGAATTGTCCGAGATAAAGTGGGCGACATTATTGTTTTGGGCGATCGGGGGGCGCAGGCGATCGTTGTGCCGGAACTCGCCGACTTTCTAACAATGCAGCTCACCCAGGTGCGATCGGTGCCCGTGAAAACTCGCCCCGTCCCCTTAACTGAGCTGAAAATTCGAGAACCTAAAAAGAAAGAACTAACCACCGTGGAAGCCTCCATGCGTCTCGACGCGATCGCCTCTGCTGGGTTTGGCATGTCCCGGAGTAAAATGGCTGACTTGATTACGTCTGGGGATGTCCGCGTCAATTGGAAAGAAATCAGCTCGACCAGCCACCCTGTCAAATCCGGTGACTTAATTGCCGTGCGGGGCAAAGGGCGAGTGGAGGTGGGTGAAGTCGCAATCACCAAGAAAGATCGCTATCGAGTCAACCTGACTCGCTTCGTATAGCTTGAGCCCAGTCCTGAAAGCTAATTCCTGAAAGCTAAATGTCATGTTTCGCTTAGTCCGCTGCAAGAGAATTTTCTGCTTTGAGGCACTCTCCCCCCAATTTCTTACGAAAGATTAAGCACGCGCAGGATTGCTCTTTCTTTCTACTTTTAGACCTTATCAATAGGGCTAGGCAGGTTCATCAGGGAGAAAATCTATCCTGACAAGGTTTGTATCTTGTGTAACTTACATACACATATTGTTACGGAGCTATTACAGGGCCATTTACGTAAATAATCCAGCCTATCACTGATTGTCTCGAAGGAGCCTTGGGTACAATTTCCGAAGGGGGGCTTATCCCAAGTCTTGTCGCATTGCATCAAAAAAATTGCCATTTCCATCCCTTGGCAATGACTCAGGTTGCATGATTACCGCGTATTCCAGTCCTTCAATTCGCCTCCTTGCTGATCTGCCATGCCTCGAATCTTGTTAGTGGAAGACAATGAAGTCAACCGAGAAATGCTATCTCGGCGGTTGTTGCGGCGCGGGTTTGAGGTGTTGATTGCAGTGGATGGCAAAGTAGGGGTTACGGCAGCCATTGAAGCAAAACCTGACCTGATCTTGATGGATATGAGCTTGCCCATTCTGGACGGATGGGAAGCGACCCGACAAATCAAAAATCACCCTGATACCCAACATATTCCAGTCATTGCTCTGACCGCCCATGCCATGGTGGGCGATCGGGAGCGATGTCTAGAAGCAGGATGCGACGAGTACGATACCAAACCGATCGATTTTTCTCGCCTGCTTTCCAAAATTAGTACCTTTCTCGGAAACGACGTGGTGCCATGAAGCCTATCCGCCTCTCTTCTAAATCCCCCAGTCTGAGCCTACGTCGCAAAACTCTGGGAATGATTGGGATCACGTTAGTAGGACTCAATGTCACCCTGTTTTTAATTTTTTCAAGCTTGTTACTGCGCAACGCACAACAGGCAGATCATCGGCAAGCTCAGCATGATATTGAGATCGCCAGCCAATTTGTGGATCACACCCTCGAGGAGATCAGCGATCGCTTTAGCGATTGGTCGTCTTGGGATGATACCTATAACTACATGCAAACCCGTGATCCAGGGTTTATTGAGTCGAATTTGATTGACTCTCAGCTTGCCTTGCTGGATGTAAATCTGATTGCCTTTTTTAGTCCCACTGGAGAGTTGGTTTTTGGGACGATGTACGATTCGAAAAAGGCACGTTCAGAACCCATTCCGCCGGAAATCCTCAAAGCTTTAACTCCAACCAGCCCCATTCTGAAGCCCCCATCCCAGCAAGAAGATTTAACCGGATTAATTCAAGCTCCCGAGGGAGCGATGCTGCTGGCATCCCGTCCCATCCTCAATAGCAAACGCCAAGGCCCTGTGCGGGGGCGTATGGTCATCGGGAAGTATTTCCACAACAGTCATTTTCTCGCATACTCAAAAATGTTGCGTCTGCCCCTCCAATCACACTCTATTGTGAATGGTGAATTTCCCAAGGAACTTAAGCATATTCAGTTCAAACCACAGGATCCCGTCACAGTGGATGTGCACGAGGCATCGTCGAAAATCATCCATGCCCATACTGTTCTCAAAGACTTTTTTGGCAATCCTGTCTTGGCCTTAACCCTGGATAATCCTCGATCGGCTTACCAACAAGGTTGGCAGACGCTCTACTCACTGATGGGCCTCAGTATCCTCGTGGGCTTGGTTTTTGGTGGAATGACGGTTTTAAATTTAGAAAAGTTGGTGCTGGCTCGGCTCAGTCGCTTAAACAAAGAAGTCAAAAATATTAGTCAATTACGACGGCTAGATCAACGCGTCACCGATCTAGGCACCGATGAATTGGGCAATCTCAGTCGTACTTTAAATCGAATGCTCAATGCACTCGAACAGTACGAGCAGGAACAACATCAAGCCGCCGCCGATATCCTTCATGCTAAGGAAGAAGCGGAAGCAGCCAGTCGCGCCAAGAGCCAATTTTTAGCCAACATGAGCCACGAACTGAGAACGCCGATGAATGCCATCATTGGCTTTAGCGAAATGCTCATGGAAGATGCAGCCCAAGCCCACAAAACTGACCTATTTCAAGATCTGGAAACCATCCACAACGCCGGCAATCATTTGCTGAGATTGATCAACGACATTTTGGATATTTCCAAAATCGAAGCTGGCAAGATGGAGCTTTACCTAGAGAAGTTTCCAGTTCTGTCTTTGGTGCAATCGACGATCGAGACCATTCAACCGTTACTCCAAAATAACGCCAACCATCTCGTAACCCATTTATCACCTGACTTGGGTGAAATGTATGCGGATGCAGTCAAGGTGCGTCAGATTCTCTATAACTTACTGAGTAATGCCTGCAAATTTACCCACAACGGAACGATTAGCCTCAGTGTCGATCCCATTCCCGAATCTCAAAGCATTCGTTTTCGGGTGATAGATTCTGGCATCGGTCTGTCCCAAGAGCAGATCGGCCAACTTTTCCAAGCATTTTCCCAAGCAGATAGTTCAACCACTCGTAAATATGGTGGAACGGGGTTAGGTCTAACCATTACCCAACATTTTTGCACCATGATGGGCGGCACTATCTCGGTTGAGAGCACTTTGAATGAGGGCTCAACGTTTGAGGTTCTGCTGCCTCAACAAGTCTCTGCTCTGCAGCCGAGTGAGCCCCCATTGATCCAGCAGCCCCGCACCCCCTTCAAAGCCCAAAATCTTCCACTGTTACTCGTGATTGATGATGATCCGAACTTTCACGAATTGATTCGTCGTCAGCTCACGAGCTACCCCCTGCAAATCGTGGATGCAATGACGGCAGAAGAAGGCATTCAAATTGCCAAAACCATGAAACCACAGGTCATTACGTTGGATGTGATGATGCCCAATCAAGATGGGTGGTCTGTTTTAATGACCCTAAAGCAGGATCCAGAACTCGCTCAGATTCCTGTGATCATGACCACGATCGTGGAGAACCCCCGCCTCGGCTATTCCCTAGGAGCGACGGATTATTTACTCAAGCCCGTGAGTCGTGAACGCTTGCAATCCACCTTGGAGAAGTACTGTCCCCCAGACAATGCAGACTATGGCAAAGCCATCAGCCCGGATCGAGTGAGTGAAGAAATTTATAAGCTGCTCTTTGGGTAAACCTCCAATTGGGGATAAATTGGGTAACGGTTCAGAGTCAGGGTAACGGTTGGGAGAAGCGGGGTTTCTAGTTGCGAAGTCGGTAGAACAGGACACACATTCTCCTACAATGATTAGGACAATTGTTGCTTAAAGCCCAGGGTGCTCACAGCACTCATGGTGCTCACAGCAGGGGATTCATCGGTTTCAAACATGGCGACGAACTACCGCGTAGAAATTTTGCATCAAGGCCAAACCCATGTCATTGAGGTACCAGACGATCGCACCGTTCTAGAGGTTGCCAATGAGATGGGGTTGGATTTGCCCGTATCTTGTACCGCTGGTGTCTGCACCACCTGTGCTGGCAAAGTGCTGGAAGGCAAGGTCGATCAAGCAGATAATTTAGGGATCAGTGCTGAGTTGCAGGCGGAAGGATATGCCTTGCTCTGCGTGTCCTATCCTCGCTCTAACCTCAAAATTGAAACTGAAAAAGAAGAAACAGTCTACCATTTGCAATTCGGCCAATACCAGCAATAAGGCCATCCTGAAGAATCAGTCCATCCTTGGGATAAGCAACTCATGAACGATCGACGAATGGAGCTGTCTAGCTCTGGCTGCCGAGGGCAACGATGAACACGGCTTTTATTACCTTGGATGTCAGTGTTCCGGCGAACTCTGCGGATCTTCCAGGGGTGGTTGAAACAGCCCTACGACAGTATGGTGAGCCATTGCGTTGGGCGATTACCGAGATCGTTTCTACAACAGACTCTGAGAGGGGGAGCACCCGTTTTGCCACACCGCTTAGTCAGGCCAAGGCAAGGATTGAAGCGATCGTTACGACGGGTTGTAGCCCCTCGAATTGTCAGGCTCCAGGTTCAACCTAACCTGTGCTGTTTCCAGATCTTGAACGTTCTGACTGTGTCATGGTGAACCGACCTTATACTGTTGGCCTGATTATTCCAACGGGCATTGGAGCCTCTGTGGGCGGCTACGCTGGAGATGCACTCCCCGTTGCACGGGCGCTCTCCCAAGTGTGCGATCGCTTAATTACCCATCCCAATGTCCTCAATGGAGCCCAGCTCTACTGGCCCATTGCCAATGCCCTCTATGTAGAAGGCTATGCCCTTGATCAGTTTGCTGCTGGCCAATGGGGGCTACAGCCCGTGCATCAGAATCGGATCGGATTACTGCTGGATGCGGCGATCGAGCCGGAATTGCGTTGGCGTCACCTACAGGTGGCAGATGCAGCGCGGGCTACCTTGGGGCTGGATTTGACTGATTATGTAGTGACCGATCAACCGCTGGGAGTGGAACTCCGCACCGCCCCATCCGGTGCCACCTGGGGCACCATTCAAGCCCCCGATAGTCTGTTGCG
Organism: Alkalinema sp. FACHB-956; assembly: GCF_014697025.1. Classification (NCBI taxonomy): domain Bacteria; kingdom Bacillati; phylum Cyanobacteriota; class Cyanophyceae; order Leptolyngbyales; family Leptolyngbyaceae; genus Alkalinema; species Alkalinema sp. FACHB-956. The sequence goes on from NZ_JACJRC010000008.1 coordinate 180,402, forward strand.
AGCAGCCCACCGACTCATTCATGATGTGAAAGCGGACGCGATCGCTGTGATCGCTCGCTTCCCGGACGATCCAGGAACCGAAGCCTTAGAAAATTATCGCCACGGTCAAGGAGTAGATCCTCTGGCGGGGGCAGAAGCGGTCATCAGTCATCTCGTGGTGCGCCAATTTCAGGTGCCCTGTGCCCATGCCCCCGCCCTAGAACCATTGCCTTTGGATCCGACGCTCTCTCCTAAGTCCGCCGCAGAAGAAATTGGTTATACATTCTTGCCCTGTGTTCTGGCAGGTTTGAGCCGTGCCCCCCAATTCATTGATCGATCCCAGGGCGATCGTTCGATCGTCGGCTCTGCCTCAGCAACAACGGTATGGCGTGATCAACTCGATGCATTTATTGTTCCAGAAACGGCCTGCGGAGGCAGTGCAACCTTGCATCTCAGTCAATCTCGCACTCGCATTATCACCATTCGAGAAAATTCAACTCGGATGCAAGCTGGTCCCAGGGATCTTGGAATCACGACAATTTCTGTCCAGTCTTACTTGGAAGCGATCGGAGTCATTGCTGCCCATCGAGCGGGAATAAGCCCAGCCGCTTTAGGCCCATCCATCCTACCTCTCCAAGAATCCCGATCTGCCCTCCAACCATCGTGAGCTGCTTAATGTTACCTGTCTCCTGTTTTTGGATCCTGATTGGGCCTTAGTTGTGATTGGTAGACAATCTGTCCCAAAATCTTGGTATTGTTTCGATCATGGACGTTATCTACTTTCTTCATCCAGAATTTTTTACTGTTCTTCCTTAAGTTCTGCTAGTTGTCCTCCTAAACTCTATCGAACGTGACCAATCCTCCCAACTCTCCCAACCTGGAGCCAATGACCCGCACTCAAATCTTGATCGTGATGGCGGTTACGGCGATCGGATTGCTTTTAGTCGCTCGAATTTGGATGCAGGTCAGTACTGTGAATCTCTTGGCAGTCCAGCTTACAGGAGTCGCCGTTGGGCAAGGAATCTTGTTAGGACTGGGAATTAGTCTAGCGAGTATTCTAATTTATCAGGTCTGGGCGGATTATCGACATAGCGCAGATTATTATCTTGAACTGATTATTAAACCCCTCATTTTGTTGGATTTAATTTGGCTCGGCTTGTTACCGGGACTGAGTGAAGAGCTGCTGTTCCGGGGCATTATGCTGCCAGAATTTGGCCTGAATTGGCAAGGCTTAACGCTTTCCAGCATCTGTTTTGGCGTGCTCCACCTCTCTAGCCTCAAGCATTGGGCCTATGTGGTGTGGGCTAGTGTGATTGGTATTGTCTTGGGAATCAGTGTGATTCAGACAGGTAATTTGTTGGTACCGATCGTGGCTCACGTATTCACCAATATCCTATCGGGCTTGATTTGGAAGTTTAGACATCGATCGTCTTAAAAGCAGACCTACGAGTCATGGCTCTCAGATTCTGGATGGCTAGGGTTCCGTCAGGCAGATTTTGATGGAATAGAGACTCTCGAAATTTAAATAGCATCAGTGCTCTAGCATCTCAGGATCTGTCAAATTTCACGGGACTATCCTAGCCATGGGCCAGTCACTCAGCGCAGCAAGCCAGCACAGCAACACAACCTTGATTGCCGTCAATCATCTCTGACAATCACTTCGCCGATGCAATTACTGCATAACTGAGTTGAATGATGAGTTGGATGGTGAGTTGGATTCAATGCCTGTTAGATCCGGCATCTAGAGAAAAGAGGGAGAAATTGTAATGGTTAGTGGATTATTAATAGACTTTTTTATATTCTCCTCTCCAGCTTTCCGAGCATTCCAATGTCTCCGATCGAACTAAAATCGTGAGTTGGCCTAGGTGATTTGAATCACTCGAAGTTAGTTAGAAATACTGATGTCACGGAATAATTCAACACTCATTATTTTTGAGATTCTAGAATTTTGATGGGCTTTTCCGGTGGGCACGGAATGGAAATATAAAGGAACGAATAACTTCTTTTTAGAGACTTCAACTAACAGAATTCCGTAATGATAGATGGTTGAACTGATTGGGAAATTTAGTTAAAGCAAGTTCTCCATTGACTTTATGTAAAGCGAGTTTTTATACAACCCAGAAAATACAAATTTGTGAGAAGATTTGCTGGGTAGTCATCAATACCCGGTAATTGAGTTCATACACAAGAATTTATTTCTAGACATCTATGTACAACAGTGAGGAGATTGCGCAGCAATCCTGGCTCTTTCATTCCTGGCTAGAAGCTGCACCTTTTGTTGAGTATCGAGGTTGGCTCATCCGAGCTTACCCTGAGGGAGAAGATTGGGTGTGGGATGTCGTCGCCCCCCCCGATCGAGGTAGTTGTTGGTTTGAATCTGGTCACGTTTACCGATCAAAATCGAAAGCACTGTTGGAAGCACGACGCTTGATTAATCAAATTGCTGTCAATGAAGCAATTTCATCTGTTTTAGAATCGCTACACCAAGCCAATCAAATTTCGTCTCCAGAGTATCAGGCACTCCTTCAGAGCCTAACACCCGCCTCTCTTTCGTTAGCTTAGCGGCCTAGTTGAACTTTCATTCGTTTTCTTGGCTTGCTTACCTGCTACGAACTGAATCTTATCAACTCTAAATTTTATTCACTCTAGGTTTTATCAACCTATGGTTTTATCAACGCCAGCTTGCTGCCTCAATGGGTTAGCTTCGGTGGGTTGATTCAGTGCTCCCAGATTATTCGGCTAAAGTTTCCTTCGGTATTGATCCTTCTTTCGTACCCTTCATTTCTCGATCGCTTTAGGATCTCGCAATTCAGACATTCCGTAATACCCCTAGTATTCTCTAACGATACTTTAAAACTACAACTCAATTGTGCTTTTACAGATAATCTTTCTGCACAGTTATTTTTTTCGATGGCAATGACTAAGTGCAAGAATTGGCTTATTGATGTTGAGTGCATGGGTAAGGTTAGATTTATCTTTTTGGAAGATAGATCTAATTCGTTCTTCAACTAAGAAGTTCACAAAATCGTTGGAGCTGAGATTTAATTTTTACCAACTTCAATTTAAAAATATTTCTTGTAAAAACAAACTAGATTTCAAGAAATTCCACAACTTAATTCAGTTAAAGCCAATTTTATCAATCCTTAAGTTAAAACTTGGTTTGCAATCAATTAGTTTGCGATCAATCAATTCAGAGTAATTTTGTACTGAAATGATACCGAGTACTGCAATCGAGTCCTGTCATCTTAGTAAGCGATAGCGGCCTCACCTCCCACAATTCTGTTCGCTCATCCTTCGAGTCCGTTCGCTCATCCTTAGAGCCTGTGCCACCCCATTGGAACTGAACTGAAAAAAATTATGGATTCTTCCAATGGAATGACCGGAACCTAGTCCCGATCGCTGGAAACGAGTAGCAACCTTCTAACTCAGTTTCGGTGACTGTCATGCCAGGTTTTCTTGCAGGAACGAGCTTACTGCTCTGGTTTTTACTGATGTTTTGGCTGTATTGCAATGTGCCAGAGTGGATTTTTGTCCCTCTATTTGTGGTGGCAACCCTGTGGTACCTCAAGATGATGGAGCCCAAAAGCCCCTAAGCCAAGTCATTGCAGAATAGATCTTGATGTCTGTTCTAAACATTTGCCATGGATACTGTGCCGAACGATCGCACCCTAATGACCCAGTTGCAGGGAAAAGCGTGGCGGGAGCGGAACGAAGTGTTAAACCGAGTTGTTGTCACTGCGGCCCAAATGCAGGCGATCGAAGCACGGGTGTTTGCCGCAGAAATGCCGATCGCGGCCTTAATGGAAAAAGTCGCAGGACTCATTGCCCAACGGGTCATGGAATTGTATCCCCACACGCAATCGTCTCGCGTAGGCGTGTTAGTCGGTTCCGGACACAACGGAGGCGATGCCTTAGTGGTTGCACGGGAAATGTACCTGCAAGGCTATCAGGTCGTGTTGTGTTGTCCATTTACGTCACTCAAGGAACTGACCCAAGCCCACCTGAACTATGCCCAGAGCTTAGGCATTCCCTGTTACAACCATTGGGCAGAGGTTCCAGCTTGCGATCTGTGGATTGATGGTTTATTCGGCTTTGGGCTATCGCGATCGATCTCAGGTGCCTCAGCCGAAATTGTGACTCAGATTAATCAGCAAACCTGTCCTGTCGTCAGCATTGATCTGCCTTCTGGGATTCACACTGATACCGGAGCCGTTCTGGGGACAGCCATTCAAGCCACCCACACCCTGTGCCTGGGGCTGTGGAAGTTGGGACTCTTGCACGATCGAGCCTTACCCTATGTGGGCCAAGCAGAGTTGATTGATTTTGGTCTGCCCATTCCCGATATCCAAGCAGTTCTAGGAGCCGATCCAAGCATTCAGCGTATTACCGCCACATCAGCGCTAGCGGGTCTCACCCTACATCGCCCGGTCACAGTCCATAAATACAAGCTGGGCCATGTGCTGCTAGTTGTGGGTTCCCAGCGCTATCCTGGAGCCGCCATTTTAGCAGGCTTAGCGGCTCAAGCTAGCGGGGTTGGAATGCTCTCGATCGCGGTGCCAGCTTCATTACGATCCCTATTAGTGTCGCGGATTCCTGATGCTTTGGTCATTGCCTGCCCAGAAACAGACAGTGGTGCGATCGCAGATTTGCCGTCAGATATCAACCTGGAAAAATATCAGGCGATCGCGGCGGGATGTGGCCTGACAACGGATGCCCATGCCGTAGTGGAGCAGTTGTTGGCCTGCGATCGTCCAGTTGTATTAGATGCCGATGGTCTGAATTGCTTAGCCGATCGGGCAACCGCTCTGTTATCTCAACGGCAAGCCCCCACGATTCTGACACCACACACGGGCGAATTTGAGCGTCTTTGGCCCGGTCTACTGCAACAATCAATCAGTACCACCGCAGCCGTCCAACAGGCCGCACAGACCTGCCAGACTACGGTTTTACTCAAAGGGGCACGGGTGACGATCGCGAATCCTCAGGGCCAAGTTCGAATTAATCCGGCCAGTACCCCTGCCCTTGCCCGAGGGGGGAGTGGTGATGTGTTAACTGGATTGATGGGAAGTCTGTGGGCACAGGCGATCGGGTTAGCCCATCAAGCCCCCCTCGATCACGGATCCAGTCGGGCTAACCCTCCCACCGATCCCTTACAAATTGCCCAAACAGCGGCGTGGTGGCATGCCCAAGCAGGAATCTTAGCGGCGATGGAGCGATCGGAGTTAGGTGTGGATCCAGAAACGCTAACCCAACACTTACTCAAAACGCTGGTTCAATATGTCGGATCCAAGTAGTCCCAAGTGTGGCGAAAAATTTTCAAAAAAAGTTTGGCTAACCCCTTGCAAAATCTGAAGAAAGTCTTTACTATAAGAACTCGTGGAAGGCAAGGGTCGGTGCCCGAGTGGTTAATGGGGGCGGACTGTAAATCCGCTGGTTACACCTACGCTAGTTCGAATCTAGCCCGGCCCATTCCACACAACGCCCATGTAGCTCAGTGGTAGAGCACACCCTTGGTAAGGGTGAGGTCACGAGTTCAATCCTCGTCATGGGCTTTGGGTTTGAGCGCTCTACGACTGAGTTCTGGCGGTTCTTTCAAAAAATCGGTTGGGTGACTTTGGACTAGGTTGGGTAGGTTTGGGAGTCAAAATTAGGGCAGATTAAGGGCAGTGTTTTTACAGCCCTAACCTAGGCAGTTTGGGACGTTTGACGGTATGCCCATAAACTTTGCTGACCATGGCCGTGTTCCGGTGGCCCATGAGATAAGCAGCATCAGGTCAGGTGCCGCAGCTCGATCCAGAATGGGTCAGCATTCAACGGATTATTTATCGTGATCGGGGTAGCATACGAGTACAAGAACCTCATCCCAAGGTCATATTTATCAGTTCGCTGCCACTGGATGCTAACGGCCTAGAGTCGTTCTGGCAGAATGGCAGAATGAAGTTGTGCATGCTTACTCTATGGATCTCGGAAAGCTACGGCAGGACTATACCCAGGCAGGGTTAAATCGAGAAAGTCTCAAATCAAGTCCCTTTGAGCAATTTGAATTGTGGTTTCAGCAAGCTTGCGAAGCCGAGTTGTTGGAACCCAATGCAATGGTTTTAGCAACGGCTTCAGCGAGTGCGGCTCCTTCGGTTCGCACGGTGTTGTTGAAATATTTCGATCGCCAGGGATTTGTCTTCTTTACGAACTACGAGAGTCGCAAAGCCCAGCAAATCCAGGAAAATTCCCAAGTTGCGGTGTTATTTCTTTGGTTGGCGCTGGAACGGCAAGTGCAAATTACAGGACAAGCCATCAAAGTTTCCACGGCGGAATCCTTGAAATACTTTGCCACTCGCCCACGGGGAAATCAATTGGGCGCTTGGTGTTCTCAACAAAGTAGCATCATTTCTTCCCGGCAACTGCTGGAAATGAAATTAGAGGAAATGCAGCGTAAGTTTATGCACCAGGAAATCCCGATTCCCTCCTTTTGGGGTGGGTATCGCATCGTCCCCGACAGTGTTGAGTTTTGGCAGGGACGACCGAATCGGCTGCACGATCGCTTTCTCTACACACGTCAGGAATCCGAGGGGTGGGAGATCCAGCGTCTTGCACCGTAAATGTGGACATTGGCTAGGTCGATCGCGCGATCGACCTGCATAATCGATCGATCTCCAGCATGTGATACTCCAGCACCTTGAATTTCCCCGGATTCAAGGTTTCCTATTTTGGAGGTTGATATGGTTCGTCAGTCAATTCAGCAGAGTATTTATAGAACCACTGTTGTTAGCAGTTTGATGATGGCAACAGTATCGATTCTCTACCCGTTGCAAGCCAGAGCAGAAATCCAGTCTACTCAATTTGAAATGTACCCCGTTGGCCAGTTTGTTCCCTGTTTGGCAAAGCCTGGACTGCAACCCAAAGTCAGAGTTACTGTTGTGCGTGGCGAATTAAACGACCATTTGAACATTCAGCTAGAAGGATTCAAGGAAGGGGTGAAGTTTGACCTGTTCTCGATCGAAAATACACCTCAGTTACCCGATGGTTCACGGGATCCTAATTTTAAAAATTTTGGGCTCGCTTGGTACCAATCGGATTTGGAAGCCGGGTCAACTTCACTGAGAACCATCTTTTTGGATCAAATTTTTGGCATTGACACCTCGGGAACCCGTGGCCCAGTCAAGACCTTCCACCTGGGCTTTTGGTTTAATAATCCCAAAGATGCCCAAGCCTGTGGTTTTGATGTCACCAAACCTACACCGTTTAATGGAGAACATCAAGCAGGGCCTTTGGCGTTTGTGACACGACAAATTGCAGGACGGGCAGCCAAATTAGGGCCACTCTGCACCAAACCCAACGGCCAAAAGTGTGATCCCTAGATCCCTTTTATCCCCAATCAACTGGTGTCGGTTCAGGGTAAAGGTTCAAGTAAAAGACACAGGTATATTTTATATTTATTGTCTGAGGTGAGTCACCTTACCCCTATTCTGGCTAACGCATCACAATTAACTACACGATCGCCGATGGCAAAGGCAAAGAGGTTACTAGTAGCTTCATCACGTACCAGGGGGATTTTCAATACGGAGCTGCCTTACCGTTTTCTACCACGCGATCGACACCAGGAGCCAGCGCTAAAATTACGTCTGTGGAATGGGCACATTAAAGACAGTTCGAAGTTTGGGTTGTAATAGAAGAGAGCTGAGCAATCTCAACTGTTACAAGAAAAAACATCATGTCTCAATTAACGATCGAGGGTTACTCGATCGTTTTTCTGTTTGAAGACCATCGCAAAAATCACAACCATGCAAGGCAAAGTTTGTACCAAAGGAACACTCAATACATTGAATTCAAAGCCAATGGCTTAGAGTTATTTAACTGTGATTTTAATCACTAGGATGATTGTAAAATTTAATCCGGAATAGCAACTTTAGAAAGCGAATTAAACATTAGAAGCAAACACTAGAATTCAACATTAGCAATCAAATTTAGTGCAAATCTTCTCTAGTTAAACTATCTAATGCCATAGCATTCACAATAACGTTGCCTCAGATAATTCTTGGATCAGACAAAACTGAACCCAGGCGAAGAATAACACTGGAATTGCAACAGTTCGTGAGGTTCTACAGCGGAACACCCTGGGAATCAGCTAGGATATTTTGACTCGACCATTGCCAACCTACAAGCACTCATCCAATATTCCTATGAAATGCTGGCAAGGCTATAGGCTTCTACATCCCTCGATACCCCGATCGCTCCTGTTAGGCTTACTCATCATTCCGTCGATCGGCCCCCTGATCCCTGGGTTAGGACTGCGCCCTGCACTGGGGGAAACTCGTCTTTCTCCCGCAGCAAAATTACCCACAGCAAAATTACCCACAGCAAAATTACCCACAGCAAAATTAAATGTATTAGCGCGATCGACTCCAGCTCCGGTCATTCCGCCCTTAGATATCCCTAAACTCAAAGCTAGCCTCGATCGGGAAGATTTAGCCGATGCCATTAATCAGGTTGAAGTGGGTTGGAAAGCCCAATACGAAGCCTTTTACGAAGGAAAACTGAGTAGCCAATTACTCAATCTAGAGCAAATTCAAACACGACTAAACCAGTTAACGCCCCAAACAAAAACGAAAACAGCCCTCCTTTATGCCATTCCCCTGCCCGATCGCCTAGATATCATCCTTGTCACCCCACAGGGCAAACCCATTCATCGATCGATACCCACCGCGACTCTCAAAGCCCGCAATCAAGTTGCTGCACAATTTCGCCTCGGTGTCGTCAATCCACTGACAGAATCTCAAGAATACCTCCCCGCCGCACAGCAACTATACCAATGGCTGATTGAACCCGTTGCGCAGGATTTAAAACAACAGGAAATTGGCACCATTTTATTTTGTCTCGGCACAGGACTGCGGGGCTTACCCCTGGCAGCACTGCACGATGGTCAGCAATATTTAATTGAAAAATATAACCTAGGGGTGATTCCAGCCTTTAACCTCCTGGATCATCGCCCCAATAATCTGCAAGGGTTGCAAGTGTTGGCCATGGGTTCCGCCAAGTTTGCCACAGCCCCCCCTTTACCTGCGGTTCCGATCGAACTCCAATCCGTCACCCAATCCGTAGGCCAAGGCAAACAACTTCTCAACGAAGACTTTACCCTGGAAAATCTACAAAAAGCGCGATCGCAGCAACCCTTCGGCATCGTTCACATCGCCACCCATGCGGTCATCTCAGCCCATTCTGCCCAGGATTCCTACCTACAACTGTGGGATCAACCCTTACGCTTGACGGATATCCGAGAACTCAACCTCAGAGTGCCTGTGGTGCAATTGCTGGTGTTGAGTGCCTGTCAAACGGCTCTGGGGGCTCCTAACGCAGAACTCGGCTTTGCGGGATTGGCGGTGCAGTCCGGAGCCAAGGCCACGATCGCCAGTCTGTGGGCGGTGGATGATACCGCAACCTTGGTGCTGATGCGGCATTTATACGATCGACTCAAACAGGCTCCCATTAAATCCGCCGCGTTACGGCAGGCACAACTGGCCATGCTCAAACCAACCGCCTCCGATCCTTTAAAGTTAAACCAAACCTTAAGTTTTTCCAGTCCCCTTGCCTCCCGCACAGGCGATCAACCGTTATCCTTGGCCTCGTTGCCCACGTTGGCGCAAACGGACTTTTCCCATCCTTACTATTGGGCAGCATTTACAGTGATTGGTAATCCCTGGTAGAAACAGGACAAGGACATTCAGCCATGCCTATGCAGCCCCGTAAAGATCTCATTGCTAGCTTCTCCAGTTTTTTGCAGTTCCAGTCCGATCGTGCAGCAGGCTGGGTCGTGGATGCCCGATTGCGCCGCAGTATGCAAAACCAGGTGACCCAAGATGCCCCTCAGGAGGTAACCCCAACGCGATCGGATGAGTTTTGGGCCACCTATTGGCATCGGGTCTGGCAGACCAGCGAAACCCCTCAAACGCCTGCCCTGCGCCAACGGCTTGCCTTGGGTCATCTCTCGGCTTATCTCCAGGAAACCTGCTACTGGAGCGTCCATCGCACTATTCCCCACGTCAGTTCCACCCAGGTCAGCTTTTCCGATTGCTTTCAAGGGGTGATTGCGGAGGTTCCCCGATTGCTGCGGGCCTTCGATTCCAGCCAGCGCCCCAGCCTCAAAACCTACGCCAACACAGCTTTTTGCAACATCCTACGCAGTAATCTCCGGCAACAGCGGGAAATCGATCTCTGTAGCGAATGGAGTTTGTTGCTCAAACTCAGCCGTCGATTACTGGTGGAAACGTTGAGTCAAGCAGGTTTAAGTTCCCGTCAGCAGCAGGACTATCTCCTAGCGTGGACTTGTTTTATGGCGGCCTACCCCCCCAGCCGCAGTACCCAAGGCCGTACCTGTACTGGCCCCGATGCCGAGACTTGGGCAGAGATTGTAGCGCAATATCACCAGCAGTATCACCAGCAAGCCGCTACGGAACGAAACTCTGGTGCTTCCCCAGAGCAGACCCCAGCCGTCGAGACGGACGTTACAGCGGAAATCCTAGAAACCTGGCTGAAACAAATGGCGAACCAGGTGCGGCGGTACCTCTATCCTGCAACTCAATCGCTGAATGTGGCGGCGGGGGATGGCGAGGAAGATTGGCAGGTGGATTTGCCCGATGTGCAACGCGACTCGCCGATGGGGGAGTTAATTTCCCAGGAAGAAGCGGACGATCGCACGGCCCAGTTAGTGGCGATGCAAACTTTTCTCCAGGGGGCGATCGGGCAGTTGGATGATGTGGGGCAACAGTTACTCAAGCTGTATTACCAGGACAATCTAACGCAGCAGCAAATGGCCAAAGTTCTGGGCATTCAGCAGTACACCGTATCGCGAAAATTGGCCAAGGCACGGGAAACCTTGTTGCTGGCCTTAAGTCGTTGGAGTCAGGAGACGTTGCATATTTCTCTGAGTTCCACCGTGGTGAAGTCTATGAGCACCTTGCTAGAGGATTGGCTGCAATTGCATTATCGATCGAGTTCCTAAGAGCATCAGATCATTGCATTCTCACCTTGCTCACTCGCTTTGCGAACCACCCTTGCTAGCCGACCTAACGAAGTCGCCAGCCCACCACCGAGGAAAGTCCCATGAGTCTCCATCTAGAAAGTCCTACCGAACTGATTTTAGCCATTCCGCAAACTGTGCGATCGCAGGCAGAACACCAAAGCCAAGGCAGCACTGATACAGCGGGACAGTGGAGACTCTTTCTGAATCACCTCAGTTTGCAAACGATTTTACCCTGGCTGCGATCGGAATATTTTCCGCAAGCAACGGCATTCCCCAACGTTTCCAACCCCTCTAACGTTTGGGCCTGGGTGAATGGTGCAGGCATTCAGGTAGGGCAGAAGCGGCTCATTCTGCTCCCCGATCGCAGTGTGGATACCTCCGAATTGGTGGTTCCCCAGGAATGGGTGGATGCACCGGATTGGCTGGGGGATTATTTTCTGGCGGTGCAGGTGAATCTAGAGGAGAGTTGTGTCGATCTTTGGGGCTATGCCACCCATGAAATGCTCAAAACCCATGGACGGTATGAGGCCGATGATCGCACCTATCACCTCGATCGGGAATTTCTGGTGTCCGATATCTCGGTTCTGTGGGTGGTGCAGCAGTTGGCTCCCAATGAAGTGACGCAAGCCGCGATCGCGCCCTTAGCAACAGTCGAGGCAGTGCAGGCGGAGAACCTACTGCAACGCTTGGGGAATGCGACCAATCCCCGCTTAGAAATCCCCTTTTCACTGTGGGGATCATTAATCACCCAGGATGTTTGGCGACAACGCCTGTACCAACTCCGGCAAAATTTCTCCGTGGATTCGATACAGGCTAACCTCCAACAAACCTTACAACAATCTATTACTCGCTTAGGACAATGGTTCCAGAATCAATTTGAAACAGGTTGGCAAACCTTGGAGGAATTACAACTACAACCCGCGATCGCCCTGCGGGATGGGGAGGAAACGGTGGAGATCGTGCGACGGGTGAAAGCCCTGCGGTTAGCGGATCAGGTCGTGCTGTTGCTAGTCGCGATTACGCCGGAAGCGGATCAACGGGTGATGGTGCAGATACAACTTCGCCCGATCGCGGGGGTAGACTGCTTACCTGAAAATCTAGCACTCAGTTTAGTCACCCCTGAAGGAGAAACGGTACAAACAGTGCAAGCCCGATCGGCGGATAATGTGATTCAATTGCAACGGTTCCGCTGCCCGATCGAAACGGCCTTTGCGGTACAGGTCACATTAGAGCAAACCACGGTCATGGAATCCTTTATCGCGTAACGGCTGACTAACGGCGGGAAGGAGTGAGTATGAGTCAGCTCGTGGTTTTAAATTTAGGGAAGGGCAACTGGCAGCAGGGATTTCCGTCGATCGCAGCCCAAATTTGGGCGGAGAGCCAGACGAATCCCATTCAAGTCATGGGGAGTCTGCCCGCCCTACCGGAATTACAACGGTGTTTTCAGCAATGGCGTGATCTCTACCAAGCCCTGTATCGCCATTTAGGGGGAAGCCAACTGGGGGGGCTGCGATCGATTTTTGAAATTGATGAAACCGATGTTACCCATGTTTCCAAGTCAGAATTTAAAACCCTCTGCCAAACATTACACAGTCTGCTCAATCAAGCACTGAGCGATCCGGCCTTCCAAGCGATCGAACGCCAGTTGCGGACCCAGTTGAATCCGATCGAGGAAGTGCGGTTGGTGATTTTGGCGGATCAGTTGGAAATGCTACGGTTTCCCTGGGAACATTGGCAGTTTTTCGACGATTATCCCCGCGCGGAATTGGCGCTGAATCCGCCGAATTATGGTCGATCGATCACCAAACGCGATCCCATTCAATCCCGCAAAGTCCGGATTCTTGCCGTCCTAGGCAACAGTCAAGGGATTGAGATTGAGCACGATCGGACTTTACTAAGTCAATTACCCCAAGTAGATCTTCAGTTTCTAGTCGAACCAACTGCTCAACAGTTAAATCATCAGCTTTGGGAACAACCTTGGGATATTTTATTTTTTGCAGGTCATAGCAGTAGCCGCAGTCGAGGCATTCTGCAACTGAATCCCCAGGAAGAAATTACGATCGAAGATTTGAAATATAGCCTACGACGCTCGATCGAACAGGGGCTGAAATTAGCGATTTTTAATTCCTGTGATGGGTTGGGCTTAGCCCAGGATTTAGCGACCCTGCACATTCCCCAAATGATTGTCATGCGGGAACCTGTCCCCGATCGAGTGGCCCAGGAATTTCTGAAATACTTTCTCACCACATTTTCAGCGGGACAGTCGCTCTATCTGGCCGTGCGGGAAGCGCGGGAAAAGTTACAGGCGATCGAAGCCCAATACCCCTGCGCCTCGTGGTTACCCGTCCTCTGCCAAAATCCAGCGGAACCGTCCCCCCGTTGGCAGGATTGGTGTACGTTACCCGCTGCACCCGCGCCGAAATTCCCCCTGCGATCGCTCTCGATTGGGGTAACCAGTGGCATCTTGGTGGCGGGGTTGGTGATTGCAGTGCGGGCCTTGGGTTGGCTGCAAACGGCAGAATTGGCGACTTGGGATGGGTTGATGCGGCTACGACCGGGAGAATCCCCGGACGATCGCATTGTAGTCATCACGATCGGCGACCAGGACATTCAAGCCCAAGGCAACGAACCCCGTCGAGGCTCTCTGTCCGATCTCACCACCCGGCAACTTCTGACCCAATTAACCCAAGCCCAACCGCGTGTGATTGGGTTAGACATCTATCGGGATTTTTCCGCTAGCGATCCGCAGTTAGCCAAGTTACTGAAAAGCGATCGCTTGGTGGCTATCTGTAAACGCCCCGATGCCCAGGATGATGCCAGTGGTATTCTTCCACCACCGGAGACCCCTGGAAAACAAGTTGGCTTTAGTGATTTCGTTCAGGATTCCGATGGCATTGTCCGCCGTCAGTTAATTTCGATGTCTCCGCAATCAACATCCCGTTGTACAGCCAGCTATTCCTTCAGTGCCCAATTAGCGTTTCGCTATTTAGCCAGCCAAGGGGTGGCGATCGACTTTACCCCGCAACAGCAGTTGAAACTTGGACAAACGGTATTGAATAAACTGGGCCCTCGATCGTCGGGCTACCAGCCGGTGGATGCAGCGGGCATCCAATTTTTGCTGAACTATCGCAATGTGGGATCACCCGCTTCCCCTAGAAATGTGGCACGACAAATCGCCCTCACCCAACTCCTAAAGGGCGAAGTGAACCCAGAAATCTTCCGCGATCGCATTGTCATTGTCGGGGTCGTCACGCCCAACACGGGGGACATCTGGCCCACTCCCTACGGCCAAGCCTTTGCTACGCGCTTACCCGGCGTAATGGTGCAGGCTCAAATGGTCAGTCAACTGCTCAGTGTTGCCCTCGATCGACGACCGATGATTCACCCTTGGCCATTTCTGGCAGAGGGGCTCTGGATCGTTGGCTGGTCATTGACTGCGGTCGCGGTGGGGTTAGGCGTTCGATCGCGCCGTTATTGGATCAGCGCAATGGTTAGTGGATCGGGGCTGTTAATCATTACAGCTTATCTGCTGTTACTGCAAGGCGCTTGGGTGCCATTGCTGCCCCCGATGATTGGGCTATGGGCTAGTTCTAGCCTAACCCGTGCAATTAAATTTAAACCATCTAATCTTGGAGTTAAACCATGATGATACCTGTATCATTCCGGTTCTATGCGTTCTTAATGTTAATGACCAGTGGTTTCGGAATCACGTTCAGCGTTGATGCAAGAGCGAATGCGCAAGTTAATATGCAAGCTAATGTGCAAGCTAATGCACAAGTGAATGCGCAAGTGAATGCACAAGTTGAACTGAATGGAAGGGCCCAAAACTCGTCCAGCTTAGCCCAAAGTCTTCAATGGGATCCGCCTACCCCTCCCAATAGCGGCGAACCGGGCGGACGGGGCCAAGGCGGAGGCTCGCGCACCCAATGCGATCGCTATGCCAATCTGCAAGCGATCGTCCCCCCACTCCCATCGAAAGTACAGTGGGGTCAAACGGTGAGCGATCGACCCACGCTATGGATCTACGCGCCGGAGGGCTTTGCTGACCAGGAAATGGTGGAAATTCGCCTCAAGGATTCCGCAACGGGCACCTTAGTCAAACAACAGTTCCAAACGAAGGCGATCGGGCCAGGAATTACCAGCATTGCATTTCCAAACCAAGCCGCGCTCAAAGTAGGACAGTCCTACCAGTGGTTTTTCTCAGTGCAATGCCAACGCCCCGATATCAGTGATGCGGATACGATTAACACCCCAATTATTCTGCGTGGTTCAATCACTCGGATCGCACTCAAACTACCCATTGGACAACAGTTACGCCAACAGAAAGATCCGGTACAAA
The DNA here is from genome assembly GCF_014697025.1 of Alkalinema sp. FACHB-956. Classification (NCBI taxonomy): domain Bacteria; kingdom Bacillati; phylum Cyanobacteriota; class Cyanophyceae; order Leptolyngbyales; family Leptolyngbyaceae; genus Alkalinema; species Alkalinema sp. FACHB-956. The sequence goes on from NZ_JACJRC010000008.1 coordinate 195,734, forward strand.
AAGCAATGATCTATGCCAAGAAAGGTATCTGGTTTGATGCCTTGACGACCTTGGGACAGCTATTGCGATCGCAAACGACCTCTCAAACAACTACACTGCAACCCTCAGCGGTCTCCATGGGAACGGTCTCCATGGGAACGGGCTCCATGGGAACGGGCTCCAGCAAGCCCCAGAGAACCGCTTCACCACAAACCCCGGATTCTCCGGGGCAGATGGCTTGGAAACAGTTATTAGACCAAGCTGGATTTGCCCCACTGGCCACCGTTCCCTTACAACCGGAGTTGGCCCCTGCCCAAAATTCTCGGTAATTGCAATGGGCATGGGAAATGCCCTACAGCAGCCCACGGTAGCGAATAAACAGTAAAACGACCGCCCAAGAGCCTAAGGTTACTTTGACTGCAACGAGAATATTGAGAATTGGAATAATTCCGCCGCTGAGGAGTTCTCCCATTTCCCCCCGTGGAAGTTCTAAACCTGCCAGGGTTAGCATTGCCAACACAACGAACATGAGGACTGAAATCTTTTCCCACATGGCCACACGCCAGCGCTGGTAAAGGGTCTGCATTCCTTCTAGGGAGGATGTCATGGCCACTAACCCGATCGCGGTTCCCCCCGCAACCCCTGCGGCAAACCCGCCCCCAGGACTTAGGTGTCCCCGAATTGCTAATTCAATCCCAACCAAGGCTGCAACGGTTGCTCCCAACCGCGCCAATAGCATGGAAGAAGAATCGGTAAATTGGTGGATTTGCACCGAAGGCCGGTCATTGGCTAATAAAAAGTGGGCTCCCATGATGGCGATCGTAAAGACAATTACCTCAAAAATGGTGTCATAGAGACGATTGTATAAAATAATCCCTGAGACAACGTTAGGAATAGCACTATCCTGCGCGATCGCATCCACTGCGGAAAAGGGTAAAACGGGCTGTGGATTCTTCATCCAAAGCATTTTGATGTAGAACACCAAGCCCGCTAGCAAGTAAATCCATTTCATCACCCTATCTCCTGCGATTTTGCGGAATGGATAGAATCAATCGACTGCCCAGCAGAGACCGCAATACTTAAGTCTACATAAGTTAAATTTGTACTGGGCAAGTCTAGTTCTGCTTTGAGAATTTCGTGGAGGCGCTGTAATCGGACTGCCAGTGCATAAGCAGGTGCATAGGCAGGTGCGGCAGCAATCCCATCACTCGGTTCCATCGCCGATCTCAGTGCTAAAGGCGACCCTGCGATCGGTAGCCAAGTCGCATGAATTTCCTTATGGTTCATCGCCTGTAGCAAAGTATCCCGATCGTCGTAGGTCACCCATTCCACCTGCATGTAATAGGACTTAAAAACTCGACGTAGAGCGATCAGAAGTTGCTGGAAATCCTGGTTCTTCGCTCCATCTTGATCCACTTGCATAGCCGATTCATCCTGTTGTAGGATTCCCAACCGGAATACCAGCGATGACCGTACTGTAATGACATACAAGGTGACCGCAAGCAATGTACCGACCAATGCCTCAGTCAGTGCAACATCTGCCGCCCCTAGCATTGCATAAACCAATGCAGAAATTGCTCCCAGCGCTCCACGGAGAATCAGCGCATGGTAGGGATTAGCTTGCACAACGACCATTAAAGCCGCCAAAGGCATCAAGGCCACAATCCAGTAGATGTAGTAATCAGTCATCATTCCTCCCAAGGTGCGCGTCCAGTCGAGGGCTGCTTGAGCAGTAGGCCAGCACGTAACCCAGCATGGTGTTCCAAAAAGCGAGGGAAAGAATTGCGAGTAGCAATAATGGCCATTCGCGGGAGCGTAGTAGCAACAATCCCACAATAATGCTGATTGAACCTAGCGTATCTGAAACCGAGAGGTTATGCAGCTTAAACAGAAGCGATCGACGACTCAGTAACGATGATGTGCCCCAAAACCAAAATATTAGTCCCATGGCAATGCAAGCATAGCTCAGTAAACGCATTAAGGTTCCCCCAGTTGTTTCACAATATGTGCCAAAAGCATTAAACCTGCATTGCCAACACTGAGAACAATGACCCCGACAATTCCAATCATCCAGTCATCTCGCAGTACAGAAATCAGCAAAATCATCACTGCAGCTTTAGTCGAAATACTCGAAAAAGCCAGCATCATTTGCCAAATATCATCATTGCGCCAGGATTCATACAGGGGAATGAGCAACGCCACAATCATGGCCATTAGAAAGAGGTTCAAAATCATAATCAAGTCTCAGGTCTGGATAGATGTGCTTTTCGATCGACAAGATGCACTTCATACCAACCTTCACCGTGATATTTCAAAACCGTGGTCTTGGGCGTAAAGGTGATGAGGAAAATATCTAAAAAGACTAATCCTGGCGATCGACGGGAGGAGGCTCGCTCCATGATGATGGCTTCGTGGGTGTGGGGGCGAAGTATTAAATCAAAGGCCTCGATGTAGGCTTGGGGAATGGCCAAAAGAATTTTTCCGATCCCTCGAAACAGATCTTTCAATCGTTCCGGTGAATGGGAGGGATATGGTAAAAACACGGCAATTGCAACGCCAATGAGAATGTTCACAAGACTCAGATTAGCGGTCAATAGGAACCAAATTGTCAGCCTGAGAATAAAATGTCCAATCATGGCAGCACCATCCAAAACAACAGAGCTAAGCTAAGGCTCATCACCCCAATGAGATGGTCAAATTGTTCAAACATTCGGGGTAATTTCACGACCAACCGACGGAAAATCAGCCAGTAGGCTAACCAGCCCAGCCCGATCGTGGCTAGGGGTTTGATCACATTTTGGGGTGTGTACGCATCGTAGTAGACCAAATTGGCCGCGACAAGTCCTCCCAACAACAGCAGGATGGCCGCCCAAAAGCCGATCGACTTGCCGCCAGATAAAGCACCCGGTGATTTTTGCACTGGTAAAAAGATGAACTTGGCGAAGGAGATTGCGGTTCCCAAGGCGGCTAAGTTCATGCCGATGATCTGCCAGGGCAAAAGATTTTTCATGGTCAATACTTTGGCTCCAAATCCCGCCAAAAGCGGAAACCCGGAGATGGAAAAGCTAGCGGCAACGACTGCCCCCCAGAGGCCAAAGGAAATGGGCTGATGCAGCAATTCCTTAAGATTACGGCTGGGTAACTGACCCACAATCAGGAAAAGGGACGCTTTGACCAGACCATGGGTGAGGGCATAGAATCCGCCCACTTCCGGGGCCGCTAAAATAAAACCCAATTGCGAAACTGTATGAAATGCCAACATCCGCTTGGCATCTTTTTCCACGACCGCATAGGCCACGCCAAATATAGCCGTTGCCACGCCAAACATGCGGACGATCGGATCAATTTCTTCCAATAAGAGCGCACAGCGGGCCAGGGGAAGGATAGCAGCTTTGACGACGACGCCAGACATTAAGGCAGACACCGGAGAGTCGGATTCTGCATGGGTGAGTGGCAACCACAGTCCTGATACAAAAACCCCGCCCTTCACCAAGAGTCCCAAAAGAATGAGGGCGATCGCTTCGGGGGGTGCCCCTCGTAATCCGGCTAAATCAAAGGAATGATGGGCTTTATAAACCAGTACCGCGCCGACCAGATAAAACAGCATGGCCACGTTACTGACGAACAGATACCGCAAACCGACCCACAGGGAGCGATCGCTACGGGGATAGGTCATGAGAATAAACGTGGAAATGCCAATCACTTCAAGAGCCACATATAAGCTCATGAAATCTGCACAGGCAAAGGCAGAATTCACACTACCGTGCAAGATCAATAATTGGGCATAGAAGAACGGAGTTTTATCGCTATCCCAGCAATAGAAAGTAACCGCAGCCGTGACTAAGGCATTGGTCAGAATGAAAAATGCAGTTAGTGGATCAAGCAATAGGCTAACGCCAAAATGATCCAGTAGCCTTAAGCTCAGGGGTGATTCTGCCAGAAATAACTGCGTTGCATAGGCCGCGGATAACACTGCCCCCAACAGAGCAAAATAACGACTAACGCGCGGAATGAGGTAGACAATAAACCCTAGCAAAAAAGGACAGGCGATCCAAGCTAGTGTCCAGTAATTCATCCATTGATTCATCATGTATTATTCTTTTCGATTTCATGACATTCTAAGGTCGGATTATCTCGCGATAGCTTCATGGCTCCGACCAGCATGAGTGCTTGGATAGAGAGGCCAATCACGATCGCGGTCAAGATCACAGCCTGGGGAACTGGATCAGCATAGGCTCCTGCCGGAGACGACTCAGCCAAAATCGGCGTAAACACCCCATCCCGGCCTGCAATCACGACATAATACGTAACCACACCGGTACTCATGACATCCATGGCGATGATTTTCATCACCAAGTTCTTTTTGAACAGGATGCCGAAGAAACCAAACAAGATCGTTGCAAAAACAAATGCTTCTAACACCATACTTTTTGCCTAATCACAATATAGATTGACAGTAATGGCTTGAGATTTCGCTGAATAATGCACGATGACAAGCAATCATGGACGCAAGTGAATAACTTGCATCAAAGCCTGTGTCAGATACAGCATCGGTTGATTGAGCTCAGTTGAATGAATCCTACGCTCACAAGCTGGGAACTAGCTTCCTCTCGATCGTGGGTGATTCAATTGCGCCAATACGCTAATACATCCATGCCCATAAAATACCTACATCCCTGGTCTCTGGTGAACAAAAAAGCTTGGTCGAGAAATTAATCAGAATCACCATCAGAAGTCAGCAAGGGATGAGGTCAGGCCATTAGAGCATGAATGACAGATAGACCATGCAGCACTTGCGATCGCACATTACGATCGCAGGAGTTAAATCCAGGGTGGGAACCTCCATGAAAACAATAGATTGTTCTAAATAGTCCAATAAGCTTCAATAATTAAACTATTATCATTAATCAAGTTTCTCAGCAATGGTTTCTGATAGAAAAATTAAAGTAGTCCAGCAAGTATAGAGAATTTGTAACTACTCAGGCTTAAAAAAATAGAGAGTTTTTACAAGAATCCAGAAAAAGCAGTTAATTTAGCATTCTATTAGGGACTAGAGATTGAATCTGTGAGTAAACCTGCGCTTCAACCCATCCAGCTC